>JBBQKV010000065.1:0-15568 GCA_038327245.1 Acidobacteriota bacterium | reverse complement strand
CGCCGGGCGATCCGGGTGATCAGAACCGTCGCGACGAGGGTCGCGCCGAGACCCGCAGCGAGCAACGCCCACTCGAGCGGCGTGCGCCTTTCTCCGGTCGAGGCAGCCGCCGCAGCTCGCCCGGCGACGCCGAGATAGACGTAGAGCACGGTGCCCGGCAGCATGCCCACCGCGCTCGCGAGGACGTAGCGCCCGAAGGGGATCGCCGTCAACCCGTACAGGTAATTGGAGAGCGAGAATGGCACGATCGGCGAAAGCCGCAGGAGAGCGACGATCTTCCAGCCCTTCTCGCCGATCGCCCGGTCGATTGCCCGGAAGTCCGCTCTCTTTCGCGCGATCTTCTCGATGCGCTCCCGTGCGAGGTGCCGAGCGACCAGGAACGCGACTGCCGCTCCGGCCGTAGCTCCGATCCAGACGACCGCGATTCCCCATCCGAGGCCGAACGCGAAACCTGCCGCGATCGTCAGGAGGGAGGCCGGGAAGAGGAGGACCGTTGCGGCCGCATAGACGAGCGCGTAGAGCGCTCTGCCGGCGACACCGAGGCCGGAGGCCCAGTCGCGCAGGGCGCGGACCCATTCGCCGACGGGCAGGAGGCGCGACGCCGCGAAGAGGAGGACGGCGGCGAGCCCCAGGCCGATCCAGATCCGGGGTAGCCCTCGCGCCGCACGCTTCGTCACGCGCGTCGGGCCCGCCGGTACCACCACTCGAGGAGCCGCCGGACGCCGGGCGTGAGGCGCGACTTCTGGTATTCGTCGGCGATCTGGCGCGAGACCTCCGCGAACGTCGGGTAGGCGTGGATCGTGCTCGAAATCTGCTTCAGCCCGACGCCCGCCTTCATCGCGAGCACGAGCTCGTGGAGGAGGTCGCCCGCGTGCTCCGAGACGATCGTCGCGCCGAGGATGCGGTCGCTGCCCTTGCGGGTAATGACTTTCGCAAAGCCGGTCTCCTCGCTCTCGACGACCGCGCGGTCCACCTCTTCGAAAGGCTGCCGCCAGACGTCGACCTGCACCCCCCGTTTTCGCGCATCCTCCTCGTTCCAGCCGACGCGGGCGAGCTCCGGGGATGTGTACGTGCACCACGGCACGACCGAGTCGTCCCACTTCGCCTTCCACCACGGAAAGAGGATGTTCCGCGCGATCACTCGAGCATGGGCACCCGCGACGTGCGTGAAACGGTACCCGCCGACGACGTCGCCTGCCGCGTAGATATGCGGCTGCGAGGTCTGGAGGTATCGGTTGACGGTAATCCCGTTCTTTCCGCGCGCGACGCCCGCAGCCTCGAGGCCGAGGTCGTCCGTTCTCGCGACGCGTCCGGCGGCGACGAGGATCGCGTCGGCATTCACAATGCGGCTATCCGAACCGGCGACCCCGACCTCGACCACGAGCGCCCTGCCGCTTCGCGAGACTCGCCGCGCCTCTGCGCCGGCGAGCACTGCCACCCCCTCCCGTTCGAGCGCGCGACGGACCGTCACCGCGGCGTCGGCGTCTTCCTTCGGGAGGATCTCGGGCGGCCGGTGCACGATCGTCACGCGGACCCCCAGCCGCGCGAAGGTCTGGCCGAGCTCGCAGCCGACCGGTCCTCCGCCGAGGACGACGAGGCGCTCCGGCTTTTCGCGCAGATCGTCGAAGACGGTCTCGTTGGTGAAGAACGGCACCTCGGAGAGGCCTGGCACCGGCGGGACCGCGGGGCGCGTCCCGGTCGCGATGACGAAATTCCTCGCCGAGAGGCGCCGTCCGTCGACCTCGACCTCGCGAGGGGAGAGGAAACGCGCCTGACCGCGAAAGACGTCCACGCCGAGCGATTCGAAGCGCTCCGCCGAGTCGTGGGGCGCGATCTTCGCGCGCCGCTCCCGCATCCTCGCGAATACGCGCGCGAAGTCGAACCGCGGCTCCATGGGGTCCAGGCCCCACTCCTCCGCGCGGCGGACCTGCGCAACGAGACGCGCGGAGGAAATGAGCGCTTTCGACGGAACGCACCCGGTGTTCAGACAGTCTCCGCCCATGCGGTCTCGCTCGACCAGCGCGACGCGCCCACCCATGCCCGCCGTGGCCGCAGCCGTGACGAGACCCGCGGTCCCGGCCCCGATCACGACGACGTTGTAGAGACCCTCGCCTTTACTGGTCAACTCCGCCTCCGGAAACACCGCACGCAGAACCGCCGCTGCCTTCCTTCAACAAAGAGTCGTACTCTGAAGTTCCGCAGGCGAAAGAAGCGCGCCAGGGCTCATCGCGGTAAAATTGTCGTCGTGGATGCGCTCGAGAGGCGACGAGGGGGAATAGCCAGGATCGTGGACCTCCATGCGGACGACGGCTCTTTCGACCGGGCTTTCTGGGCGGCGATTTCCCCGACCAGGCGGTTGGAGCTGGTTTGGGAAATGGCGCTCGAATACTGTGAGTGGCAGGGAAATGATGCCGGTCAATCCCGACTTCAGAGATCTGTTTGCCGCATTGAACGCCGAGGGGGCTAGGTTTCTCCTCGTCGGCGCCTACGCGCTGGCGCATCACGGCCACCCTCGGTTCACCAGAGACCTCGACGTCTGGGTGGAGGCGGAATCGGAGAACGCCGAGAGAGTCCTGGCCGCGCTCGCGGCTTTCGGCGCCCCCCTTCAGGAACTTCGACGTAGAGATCTGGAACGGGAAGGTCTGATCTTTCAGATCGGCGTCGCCCCGAACCGCATCGACATCATTACGAGCATCGACGGAGTCGAATTCGGGGACGCCTGGCGGGCGCGGGAGGAGACCTCGTACGGGGGTCAGCCCGTTCCGGTGATTGCTCGCGCCCACCGGATTGCCAACAAGCGCGCCTCCGGGCGATCTCAGGACCTCGTCGATCTCGAAGAGCTCGAGGGGTCGAGCGGACGATAGCGAGGCCTTCCGCCTTCAGCTTCCCGAATCAGCCGCCGGGCGCGTCGCCGGCGCCCCTTTCAGGTACTTGTCCAGAAAGCGCAGGATCGCGCCGTACCCCTCGATCTGGTTCTTCTTCTTGGTAAACCCGTGGCCCTCATCGGCGAACACGATGTACTCGACGGGCACGCCGTTCTTCTTGACGGCGGCGACGATGTCGTCGGACTCGGGCTTGATGACCCGCGGGTCGTTCGCCCCCTGCAGGACGAGGAGCGGGCGCTTGATCTTGTCGGCGTGGAACACCGGCGAGATCTCGTGCAGCATCTCCCGGTCTTTTTCGGGGTTGCCGATCTCCTGGTAGAGCGCGAGCCGCTGCGACTCCCACCACTTCGGGATGCTCTCGAGCGTGCGCAGCCAGTTCGAAACTCCGAAGATGTCCACGCCGACCGCGAACTCCTCGGGCTGGAAGGCCAGCGCCGCGAGCACCATGTATCCACCATAGCTTCCGCCGATGATGCCGATCCGGCCCGCGTCGACCCAGGGGAGGCTCGCGAGGTATTTCTTCCCCTCGACGCAGTCCCGGAGCGGCTCCCTGCCGTGCTTCTGATCGTCGGCGACGTAGAACGTCTTGCCGTAACCGGAGCTGCCGCGGTTGTTGATGCCGAGGACCGCGTAGCCGTGGTTGACGAGGTACTGGATGGAGGCGCTGTAGCCCTTCCGCGTCTGCCCGCCCGGTCCGCCGTGCACCCAGACGAGCGCGGGCACCTTGTTCTGCGGGGTCGCCCCCTGCGGCTGGTAGAAGATCGATGGGATCACCAATCCGTCGGACGCCGGGAAGCGGACGACCTCCGAATCGACCAGGTCCGCCGCGTCGATCTCCCGGTTCAGCGAATCGGTCAGCCGGACGGGCGATGAGGCGCCGAACTCGTACACGTAGAGGTTGCCCGGCGACCGGTCTCCGTTCAAATAGAAGGCCATCCGCTTCTCGCTCTCGGCGAAGCGGATCGTCGTGATGTCGCCGGCGGGCAGCTTCGGAAGCCGGACTTCCCGTCCGGTGCGCGTGTCGACGACGTGAACCGCGGTGTGGCCGTCCTCGTTGACGCCGGTCGCGCGGTACCGGCCGTTCTTCGAGAATCGCGTGAAGCTGACGTCCCACGCGGGCTTCTCGACGTCCTCGGAGCGGCCGGTCGCCGCGTCGAGCTTCCGAAGTCGAGCGAACTCGCCGCCTTCGTTGGACAGGTAATAGAGGGCGCCGGTCGCGGGATCGAACTCCTGCGGCGCGTTGTCGGCCCGGTCCGAATGCGGCGTGACGTTCTTCGCCTCGTTCGTCGCGGCGTTCCAGAGATAGATGTCGCTGTCCGCGGTGCCGTTCGTTTTCACGAGCGCCAGCCGTTTACCGTCCGGCGAGATCGCGCCGATGTTGTAACCGGCGTCGTTCTTGTAGACGAGGGTCCGGTCGTAGCTCTTCGCGTCGTAGCGGTAGAGGTCGAAGTACTTCGGGTCGCGCTCGTTCGTCTCGACCCAGAAACCGGTCCGGTCGCCGGTCCAGCCGTCGAACTCGGCTTTCAGCTTCTCGCCGGGCGTCAGGTCCCGCTCCCGGCCGTCGGGTTCGCGGACGTAGAGGTGATTCAGCTCGTCGCCGCCGGCATCGCGCGTATAGAGGACGCGGTCGTCGCCCGGGAAGTACGAAACCGCGTACGTGGTGTCGGTCGCCGACGAAGTCAGGGAAGTCGGCTTTCCGCCCGTCACCGGGATCGCGTAGACGTTGTAGACGCCGGTCTGGTTCGACGAAAACAGGATTCGCTTCTCGTCCGACGAGAACGATGCGTCGCGGACGCCGGTCGTCGCGAAGAACTGCTCGATCGTGTACTGCTTCGGGGAACGGGCTTCCGCCTTCTTCGCCGCGGGTGCGGCGGCGCCCGCGAGGACCGCCGACAGCGCCAGGGCGACGGCGAGTCCGGCTCGCTTCATTTGGCTCCTTTGCCCGCCGCGGCGGGCGCCTCCGTGTCGTACCCGCCGTGGTAGTGCGCCTCGTCGGGCCGCCTGATCTTCGAGTGCGACACGATCCGGTCGCGACGGATGCCCCGGAAGTCGTCGAGCTTCTTCCAGCCCCGGTGCGCGTTCTTCTCGAGGAACTCCTCCATCCCGCGGATGAGGTTCTGGATCACCGTCGGGCCGACCGCGTGATCGAGCATGGCCGCGGTGCAGACCTGGACGGTTCCGCAGCCGAGAAGGAAGTAATTCAGCGCGTGCGGGAACTCGGAGATGCCCCCGATCCCCGAGAACTCCTTATCCGGGAACGCGCTCGTCATCTGCGCCATCTTCGCGAGAGAGAGGGGAAGGATGGCCGGACCGCCGAGGCCGCCGGTCGACACCAGGCCCTCCACGTTCATCTCGAACTCCAGGGTCTCGGGGTCGATCACCGGAAGAGACGTGAACGTGTTGGACGAGGAGATCGCGTCCGCGCCGCCCAAAAAAGCTCCGCGCGCCTCGACGACGATGTCGGTCGTCGACGGAGTCAGCTTCGCCCAAACCGGGATCGTTGCCACTTCCTTAACGACCTGCGTCACCACCGAGATGAGCTCGTCGTCCTTTCCGATGTTCGAGCCCATGTCCGGGCGGTCCATGTGGGGGCATGAGAGGTTCAGCTCCAGCGCGTCGGCGCCGTCCTCCTGGCAGGCCTTCGCGAGGGTCTGCCAGTGACGCATCTCCTCGTCGGAGCCGGAGCCCGCCATGATCGACGCGATCAGGATCTTCTCGGGGTGCGCCTTCTTGATCCGCGAGAGACGGCCGATCCACCAGTCGAGCGGCTTGTCCGAGATGAGCTCCCAGTTCCACGACGAGTGAAGGGCCGCGCCCGGCTTCTTCTTCATCGAGATCAGCCCGGAGGCGGGGTCCGTGCGCAGGAAGTTGGTCTTCGGGCCTTTCACGTTGACGACCGGGTGCACGCCGATCGTCTTGGTCACCACGCCCGCCCAGCCCGCTTCGCATGCCCGGAGGATGTTCGCCTCCGATTCGGTCGGCGGCGCCGACGACAGGAGGAAAGGATTCTCGAAGCGGATCCCGGTGAACGTGACGGATAAGTCGGACATGGCTAGCTCGCTCCCGCAGCTTCGAACGACTCCCGCAGGATCGCCAGCGCTTCCGAGATCTCGGAGGCGTTGACCGTCAGGGCCGGCGCGATGCGGAACGCGTTGCCCTCCAAACCGCCTTTGCCGATCAGGAGACCGCGCTTTCGAGTCTCTTCGAAGATCTTGTTCGTCAGCTCCTTCGCGGGCGTGCGGTCGCCGGCGGTCTCGTCGGCGACGAGCTCGACCGCCTGCATCAGTCCCATGCCCCGCACGTCCCCCAGGTTCTTCGGAAATCTCCGCTTCAGCTCCTCCAGGCCCGCGCGCAGGAGATCGCCCATCGCCTTAGCATTGGCGGGCAGACCCTCTTCCTCGATGAACTGCACGGTCGCGTTCCCCGCGGCGCAGGAGATCGGGTTTCCGCCGAAGGTCGAGATGGTGAGCGACTTCAGCGAGGCCGCGATCTCGGGGGTGCAGACCGTGACGCCGAGCGGCAGGCCGTTCGCCACACCCTTGGCCATCGTCATGATGTCGGGTTCCACGCCCCAGTGCTCGATGCCCCACATCTTCGTTCCGGTGCGGCCGAACCCGGTCTGGACCTCGTCGCAGATGAAGACGCCGCCGTACTTGCGGACGATCGCGACCGCGGCTTCGAAGTACTCGGGAGGCGGCGTGATGAAGCCGCCCACCCCCTGGATGGGTTCGGCGATGAACGCCGAGATACGGCCGGTCGTGGTCGTGCGGATGATGTCCTCGATGTCGGTCGCGCACGCGATCCCGCACGAGGGGTACGTCAGGTGCATCGGACAGCGGTAGCAGTAGGGCGTGGGCGCGTGCTTGATGCCCGCGATCTTGGTCGAGAGCGGGCGCCACGTGGACTGTGCGGTCAGAGACTGCGCGAGCGTCGAGCGGCCGGAGTACCCGTGGCGCAGCGCGATGACTTCCGACCGTCCCGTGAAGAGCTCCGCCATCATCACGGCGGTCTCGTCCGCCTCCGTGCCCGACGCCGTGAAGTACATCTGGCGCAGCTTCCCCGGCGCGATCCGCGCCAGGCGCTCCGCGAGCTCGACCACGGGAAGCGTGGGGTAGAGCGTCGAGATGTGGGAGAGCCGGTCGACCTGGGCCTTGATCGCGGCGTTGACCGTTTCGTTTCCGTGGCCGACCGACACGGTCAGGATTCCGCCGAAGAAGTCGAGGTACTCGTTGCCGTCGGCGTCGCGCACCCGCAGGCCCTTCGCGTCGGTCACGACGACCGGCTCCTGGTAGTACTGGATCGTGGCCGGGAAAAGGTATTCCTTGTGCTTCTGTCGGGTGGTCTTCGTGAGGTCGGACGTCGGTCGGGTTTCGCGGGCGGTGGTGCTCATGACCTCGGACTCCGTTCCTTGAAAAAGGGGACAGATTTATTTATCCGCCCAAACCCGACCGCGATGATCGAAAAATAGATCTGTCCCCATTTCTGGAGGGTCATCTCGGACTCCTCTTCAGAAACGAGCCGGCTCCGGCGCGGCCCACGAACTTCCCGTTCTCGACGATCACTTTCCCCCGGGACAGCACGGTCTCGGACACCCCGGTCACTTCCCGCCCCTCGTAAGGGTTGTAGTCGACCTTCATGTGGAGGGTCTTCGCCGACAGCGTCTGCTTCCGGTTGGGATCGAAGACGACGACGTCCGCGTCGGAGCCCGGCGCGATCGTGCCCTTCCGGGGAAAGAGCCCGAAAATCTTCGCGGGCGAGGTGGACGTCAGCTCCACGAAGCGGTTCCACGAGATCTTCCCGGTCCGCACGCCGCCGTCGTAGACGAGGCTCATCCGCGTCTCGATCCCCGGCGCGCCGTTGGGGATCTTCGAGAAGTCGTCGCGGCCCAGCTCCTTCTGCTCCTTCATGCAGAAGGGGCAGTGGTCCGTCGAGATCGCCTGCAGGTCGTTGGACGCGAGGCCGCGCCACAGGCGGTCCTGCGTCTCCTTCGGCCGCAGCGGCGGGCTCATGACGTACTTCGCGCCGTCGAAGCCGGGTTCCTCGTAGTTGTCGTACGAAAGGAAGAGGTACTGCGGGCACGTCTCCGCGTAGGCCGGAAGGCCCCGGTCGCGCGCCTCCGTGACCATCTCGAGGGCCTCCGCCGCGGAGAGGTGGACGATGTAGATCGGAACTCCCGCCATCTCGGCGAGTGCGATCGCGCGGTGCGTTGCCTCGGCCTCGGCGCGCGCCGGACGGGTGAGCGCGTGGTACTTCGGCGCGGTCTTCCCCTCGGCGAGCGCGCGCTGGACGAGCACGTCGATGACGCCGCCGTTCTCGGCGTGCATGCAGATCGTGCCGCCGTTCTCGCGGGTGCGCAGGAGAGCGCGGAAGATCGACGCGTCGTCCAGCATGAAGACGCCGGGGTACGCCATGAAGAGCTTGAAGGACGTCACGCCCTCGCGAACCAGCTCGTCCATCTCGCGTTCGACGGAGTCGTTCAGGTCCGTGACGATCATGTGGAAGCCGTAGTCGATGGCGGCCTTGCCATCGGCTTTCATCCTCCAGGCGTCGAGCGCGTGCCGCAGCGTCTGGCCGCGGTACTGGATCGCGAAGTCGACGACCGACGTCGTGCCGCCGTGCGCCGCGGCGATCGTGCCGGACTCGAAGTCGTCAGCGGAGGTCGTGCCGCCGAACGGCATGTCGAGGTGCGTGTGGACGTCGATGCCCCCCGGGATGACGTACTTGCCGGTGGCGTCGATCGTCCGGTCGGGGTTGACCGCGTCGAACGACGTCCCGATCGCCGAAATCTTCTCGTCCTCGATGAGGACGTCGCCCCGGTAGAAATCCGTTGCGGTGACGACCGTGCCGCCGCGGATCAGGGTCTTCAAGTGCCGATCTCGGCCATCGGCTGGTAGGTCTCGGGGCGGCGGTCGCGGAAGAACTGCCAGACCCTCCGGACCTCCTCGATCATGTCGAGGTCCATCTCCGCGGTGATGAGCTCGTCCTTGTCTTCCGAGCCGACCGCGAGGAAATTACCGCGCGGGTCCACGAAGTACGACGAGCCGTAGAAGCGCCCCAGGTTCCACGGCGCCTCGACACCCACCCGGTTGCTGCACGCCATGAAGTAGCCGTTGGCGACGGCGTGCGCCGGCTGTTCCAGCTTCCACAGGTACTGCGAGAGCCCCGCGACCGTGGCCGACGGGTTGAAGACGATCTCGGCCCCGTTCAAACCGAGGAGGCGCGCGCCCTCCGGGAAGTGGCGGTCGTAGCAGATGTACACGCCGATGTTCGCGTACTTGGTCTTGAAGACCGGGTATCCGAGGTTGCCGGGCTTGAAGTAGTACTTCTCCCAGAACCCGTTGGTCTGCGGGATGTGCATCTTCCGGTACTTGCCGAGGTACGTGCCGTCCGCGTCGATGACGGCGGCGGTGTTGTAATAGACGCCCGCCTGCTCGCGCTCGTAGATGGGGACGACGATCGCCATCTCGTACTTCCTGGCGTACTTCTGCATCACCTCGGTGGTCGGTCCCGGGCAGGCCTCGGCCGCGGCGTACCACTTCGGGTCCTGGCTTGGGCAGAAGTACGGGCCGTTGAAGATCTCCTGGAGGCCCAGGATCTGGACCCCCTTCTTGCCCGCCTCGTCGATCAGCGGCAGGTGCTTCTCGAGCGCGGTGTCCTTGATCTTCTGCACCGACCAGCTCGGGTCGAAGGGGGTGCTCGCCTGAATCAAACCGACGACAACGTTCCGGGCCATCGAGAGCTCCTCTTCACGACAACGAAATAAATGGTCTCGCGTCCCGCGTCTCGTGTGGGGGCGAGCGCGAAGCTCACCACCAGCGCTGGATGGACGTCTTGTTCTGCGTGTAGAAGAGGACGCTCTCTTTGCCGTGCGCCTTCAGGTCGCCGAAGAACGACTGCTTCGATCCGCCGAACGTGAAGTAGCTCATCGGAGCCGCGACGCCGATGTTCACGCCGACCATCGCCGCGTCGATCTCCTTGCAGAACTTGCGCGCCGCGGCGCCGTTCGACGTGTAGATCGAGGCCGCATTGGCGAGCGGGTGGGCCTTGGCCATCGCGATGGCGCTCTCCAGGTCCTTCGCCTCGAGGATCGTCAGCACCGGGCCGAAGATCTCCTCGGTGGCGATGGTCATCGTGGGCGAGACCTTGTCGAAGATGGTGGGGCCGAGGAAGTGGCCGTTGGGAAGCCCGTCCACGGTGAGGCTCCTCCCGTCGAGGAGGAGCTCCGCCCCCTCGCGCACGCCCGTCTCGATGTACCCGGCGACGCGCGCCTTGTGCTTCGCCGAGATGAGTGGGCCCATCGTGACCCCCTTCTCCATCCCGTTGCCGACCTTGATCTGCTTCGCGCGCGCCACGAGCTGTGCCTTCGCCTTGGCGTAGGCCGGGCCCACGGCGACGACGATGCTGGTGGCGAGGCAGCGCTGGCCGGCGCACCCGAAGGCGCTATCGACGATGTTGGAGACGCTCTTCTCCCAGTCGCAGTCGTCCATGACGACGGTGAAATTCTTGGCGCCGCCGAGGGCCTGGACGCGCTTGCCGGTGGCCCCCGCGCGCGAATAGACGTGGCTCGCCACCGGGCTCGATCCGACGAACGAGACGCCCGCGATCCCGGGGTGCTCGAGGATGCCGTTCACGACGTCGCGCGCGCCGTGGACCATGTTGATGACCCCCTTGGGGAGGTTCAGCTTCTCCATGATCTGAAAGAGGCGCACCTGGGAGAACGGCACCTGCTCGCTCGGCTTCACGACCACGGTGTTGCCGGTGGCGATGGCGTACGGGAGAAACCAGAACGGCACCATCGACGGGAAGTTGTAGGGGGCGATGATGGAGAAGACGCCCATCGGCTGGCGCACCGACACGCAGTCGATCCCCGTGGCGATCTGCTCGAGCGCGTCGCCCATCATCATCAGGGGCATTCCGGCGGCGGTCTCGACGTTGTCGATGCCGCGGCGCACGTCCCCCTTCGACTCGTCGTACGTCTTGCCGTGCTCCTGCGTGCACAGCTCGCACAGCTCGTCGAAGTGCTGCTCCATGAGGTTCCTGAGATCGAAGAGGTAGCGGGCGCGGGCGTGCGCCGGGACCTCGCGCCAGGTGGTGAACGCCGTCTGGGCGGCCTTGACCGCGGCGTCCACGTCTCCGGCGGTGCCGATGGGGACCTGGCCGAGCGCCTCACCGGTGGCGGGGTTCGTGATGGTCGCGTACTCGCGCGCGCCCGACTCCGTCCACTCACCGCCGATGTAATTGCGAACCTTGCCGAAATCGAACTTCATGGCGAGCCCCTTCCACGTCTAGCGCGTGATCCCATACCCCGAAGAACCGACCGAACCGCCGAGCCGTCGCTCGGGTTTCAATGCGCCATCGCGAGGCCGGCGCGTGCCGGGCATCGCGAGAACGTCCCCCTCATTTTGCGCGCCCCCGGGGCTCGATCCGCCAGAAGCGAATCCAAGGCCCCGTGAATCACGGGCGGGCTCCCGAAACGTGCCCCGTGAAGGGCAAGCGGCGGCTCCCGCGGAGGAAGGGCGGAGTAAGTCACCGTGCGCTCCGGGGGTCAAGAGGGGAACTCTTGCATTGGTGCCTTCAGCCGTCGTTCCAATGCAGTGCGTTGAAGCGGAGAGCGCGCGGCAGGCGCGGCGAGCGTTTCGAGCCGTCGACGTGAGCGTGCCCAGCGCGTGTCTCGCTCCCCGTCTCCGGCGCTCGCGCGCGCGCCTGCCGCCCGTCCGAGCGGTCTCCGACGCCGCGCGCCTCGGTCTGTTTGCCATTTGCGCCCGCCCGCGCCCCTTCACACATTCGCCCTTTTCATCATTCTGATTCGCCATATCCTCCGCCGCCATGCGAACGCTCATCAAAGGTGGAACCGTCGTCACGGCGGTCGATACGTATCTGGCCGACGTCGCGATCGTGGACGGGAAGATCGCCGCCATCTTCGGCCCCGACGGCGTGGCCGTCGCGGGCGGCGGAACGTTCGACGTCACCATCGACGCCACGGGCAAGTACGTCATGCCGGGGGGCATCGACGCGCACACCCACCTCGACATGCCCTTCGGCGGGACGAACTCGAGTGACGACTTCGCCACCGGCACGCTCGCGGCCGCTCACGGCGGGACTACGTCGATCGTCGACTTCGCCATCCAGCAGAAGGGGGAGGCGCTCCGGAAGGGGATCGACACGTGGCACGCCAAGGCGGAGGGCAAGGCCTCCATCGACTACGCGTTCCACATGATCATGACCGACGTGAACGACGGCACCGTCCAGGAGATGGACACGCTCGTCGGCGAGGGGGTCACGTCGTTCAAGATGTTCATGGCGTACCCCGGCGTCCTCATGGTCGACGACGGGCAGATCTTCCGCGGGATGCAGCGGGCCGGAGAGATCGGCGCGCTCATCTGCATGCACGCCGAGAACGGCATCCCCATCGACGTGCTGGTGCAGCAGGCGCTCGCCAAGGGGCACACCGCGCCCAAGTACCACTCCATCACCCGCCCGCAGATCGCGGAGGCGGAGGGGACCCACCGCGCCATCTGCCTCGCCGAGATGGCCGACGCGCCGGTCTACATGGTCCATCTGTCCGCCGAGCGCGCGCTGAAGCAGGTGGTCGAGGCGCGCGATCGCGGCCTCCCCGTCTACGCCGAGACGTGCCCGCAGTACCTGTTCCTCTCCGACGCCGATCTCGACCGCCCCGGCTTCGAGGGGGCCAAGTACGTGTGCACGCCGCCGCTCCGCCCGGCGCACATGCAGGAGGACCTGTGGCGCGGCCTCCGCACGCACGATCTGCAGGTGGTCTCCACCGACCACTGCCCGTTCTGCATGAAGGGGCAGAAGGACCTCGGGAACGGATCGTTCGCCAAGATCCCCAACGGGATGCCCGGCATCGAGACGCGCCTCTATCTCCTGTGGGACGGCGGCGTGCGCACCGGGCGCATCTCGATGAACCGCTTCGTCGAGATCACGAGCACCGCGCCGGCGAAGATCTTCGGGCTCTACCCGAGGAAGGGGACCATCGCGGTGGGCGCCGACGCCGACGTCATCGTGTGGGATCCGGAGCGCCGCCACGTCCTGAGCGAGAAGACGCTTCACATGCGCGTCGACTACTCGCCGTACGAGGGCCGCGAGGTCGTCGGAGCGCCGACACACGTGCTGTCCCGCGGGAAGGTCGTCATCGAGAACGGGAAGCACGTGGGACGACAGGGAGACGGGCGCTTCTTCAGGCGGTCCACGTTCAACGTGCAGTAGAAGGAATAGAAGAGTGCGGTCCGTCCGCGTCTCGTCCGCCTGAAGCGCCGGTATGGGGTGGGAATGTTCGCGGATTCGTCCCCGGAGCCCGGGCAGCACCTCGGGCCGTATCGGATCACTCGGAGGCTGGGAATCGGGGCGACCAGCGAGGTCCTCCTGGCGGTGTCGCATGGGCCGTACGGCTTCGAGCGCACCGTCGTCATCAAGCGCCTCCTGGCGCGGTGCGAGGTGGACCCGGCGCTCCACCGCATGCTCGCGTCGGAGGCGGTGGCGTACGCGCGCCTCACGCACCCGGCCATCGTGCGCCTCTACGACTTTTTCGCGCCGGACGGGAAGGTTGCGCTGGTTCTCGAGTACGTGGACGGGCCGTCGCTGGCGCGCCTGGGGGTGCTCCTCAAGTCGAAGCGCGAGGCGCTGGGAGATCCCGCTGCGCTGTACATCGCGTCGCGCGTGTTCGCGGCGCTGGCGGCGGCGCACGCCGCGCGCGATCCGCACTCCGGCGAGTTCGCGCCGGTGGTCCATCGCGACGTGAGCCCGGGAAACATCCTCATCCCGTGGGACGGGTTCGTGAAGCTCGGCGACTTCGGGATGGCCAAGGTGAGCGGCGTCTCGGGGGACTCGCGCGCCGGCACGCTGAAGGGGACGTACGGCTACATGGCGCCGGAGCAGGTGGTGGGCAACCGCGTCTCGCCGCGCACGGACGTCTACGCGGGTTGCCTCCTCCTTCGCGAGCTGCTCCTGTCGCGTCCCGCCTTCGCGCAGGGGAAGATGGCGGAGCTCGAGTACCTGAAGTCGATGGCCGATCCGCAGCTCACGCCGCTGGAGAAGATCCGCGGCGGGATCTCGCGGACCCTCACCGATGCGATGCGCCGCGGCCTGGCGCGCGATCCGGAGGAGCGCACCCTCACGGCGGCGGAGATGGTGCGCGTCCTCCGCCACGAGACGGACATGGATCGCGCGCACGCGGCGCTCGTGATGAAGCTCGCACGCGTGCGGCCCTCCGAGGAGCGCGCGACGACCCCCTCGCGCGGCGTGCCGGCGCCGCCGTCCACCACGCTGCGCCTGAACCGGATGGACCTTCCGCCGGTGGATCTCGAAGCGCCCGACGACGAGACGCCGCCCGTGGGGAGCTCCGATGTGCCGAACGCGATGACCGTGTCGTCCGCGCCCGCGCGGAACGCGCCGCGGCCGAGGTCCGCGTGGGGCGCGCTGGCCGGGATGACGGGCGACACGCGGCGCCGCGTGTCCGTGACCGCGGCGGCGGCGATGGTGACCCTCGGCGTGTTCGGCGCGGGCGCGGTGGCGATGCGGCAGGCGAAGCGGCCGGCGCGCTCGTCCGCGTCGCCCCTCGCCACGCTGCCGCCCGAGCGTGGCGCGAGCGATGCGACGCGGCGCACGAAGCAAGCGCCGCTCGCCCTGACGCCTTCGTCCGTTCCCGTGGTGCTCCCGCGACCTTCGGTTCCAGCGGTCGCCTCGCAGACGACGTCGGCCGCGGCCGCTCCTGTTCCTTCGCCCGCTCCTGTTCCGCCGGCCGAATGGACGAGCGGGGAGATCGTGACGCCGGCGAGCGCGCGATCCCACCGCGTCTTCCTCGACGGCGTGTACGCGGCGCCGAGCTCGGGCGTCACGCTGCGCGTGCGCTGCGGTCGCCACGCGATCCGCATCGGGAGCGCGGGAACGCTTCAGTCGATCGACGTGCCCTGCGGCGGCGCCGTGACGGTCGTCGCGCGCTGAGGGCTGCCGTCCCGCCCGGCCATGAGCGCCGCGTACGTGCCCGCCGCGCCGAACGCGCCGACGAACCACGCGTAGTCGTAGAGCACGCGGAGCGGCGCGACCACGAGGCCGATCCAGGCGAGGACGCAGCCGACCAGGGTGGCGACCACCGCCGCGACGTTGGTGCCAGCGCGCCCGTACGCGTACGTGCCGTCCCGGCGGTACAGGTCGGGGAGCACGAGGCGCGTCTTCCGCACCAGCCAGTAATCGCAGATGAGGACGCCCGCGATCGACCCCAGGCCGCCCGAGTACCCGAGGAGCCACTTGAAGATGTAGCCGTTCGGATCGGCGACGAGCTTCCACGGCATCATGAGGACGCCGAGGACGCCGGTGATGAGGCCGCCGGTGCGGAACGAGATCCTGTCGGGCGCGATGTTGGCGAAGTCGTTGGCGGGGGAGACCACGTTGGCCGCGATGTTCACGCTGAGCGTGGCGACCACCACGGTGAACATCGCGATCGCGACGACGACGCGCGACTCGAAGTGCCCCACCAGCTCGACGGGATCCCAGATGGGACTGCCGTAGATCTCGGCCGACGCCGAGGTGATGATGACGCCCATCGCAGCGAAGAGGGTCATCGTCGTGGGCAGGGCGACGATCTGCCCGAGGGCCTGCTCGCGCTGCGAGCGCCCGAAGCGCGTGAAATCCGGCATGTTGAGCGAGAGCGTCGCCCAGAAGCCGAT
>JBBQKV010000064.1:0-15582 GCA_038327245.1 Acidobacteriota bacterium | reverse complement strand
CTCGAGGGCGGTCTCGGGCCGGACGTTCTTGCGGAGGCCGTCGGGGTCGTACGCCTCGGGGTCCGCGGCATAAGTCGAGAGAGCCCGGCCCATCTCGATCGCGGTGCGGGCGCGGGTGCGATGCAGCTCGACGGCCGCGAGCGCCGCGTCCTTCTCGGGCACGCCCGCGGCAGCATACGGTTTCGCGCGCTCGAGAAGCTCCTCCGCCGGGAGCCGGGCCATGTACTGCGAGTTCATCCAGAGGAGCTTCTCGGGGTCGAAGACGGAGGGTGAAGCGCCGATCCGGTCCAGGGAGAAGTCGCGCTCCATCTCCTCGCGCGACAGGATCTCGCGGTCCTCGCCCGGAGACCACCCGAGCAGCGCCAGGAAGTTGACGAGCGCTTCGGGGAAAATGCCCTGCTCGCGCCACTCCTCGACGGCTGCGGCGCCGTAGCGCTTCGAGAGCTTCTTGCGGTCCGTTCCCAGGATCATCCCCAGGTGAGCGAAGGCCGGAACTTCGGCGCCGAGCGCCCGGAAGAGGGCCACGTGCTTGGGCGTGTTGGCCAGGTGGTCGTCGCCGCGGAGCACGTGGCTGATGCGCATGTCCGCATCGTCGACGCACACCGTGAAGTGGTACAGCGGGTGCCCGTCGGATCGCACCAGGACGAAGTCGTCGAGAGCCTCCGCCGGAAACTCGACGCGCCCCCGGATAAGGTCGTCCACGACGATCGTCTCGGCCGGCATGCGGAGGCGCACGACGAACTTCTCGCCCGCCCGTGCGCGACGGTCGTTCTCGTCCGGCGCGATCTCCCGGCCCGCGCCGGAATACCGGTACGACCGCTTCTCCGCTTCCGCGCGCTTGCGCTCGGCGTCGAGCTCCTCGGGGGTCTCGAACGCGCGGTACGCCTTCCCCTCCGCAATCAGGCGATCGGCGGCCGCGCGGTAGAGGTCGTAGCGGTCCGACTGGCGGTAGGGCCCCTCGTCGTGCTCGAGGCCGAGCCAGTCGAGGGCGGACAGGATCTGACCGGTCAGCTCGTCCTTCGAACGCTCGACGTCCGTGTCCTCGATGCGCAGGATGTACGTTCCCTTCTCCCGTCGCGCGAAGAGGAGGTTGTAGAGAGCGGTGCGCGCGCCGCCGACGTGCAGGAAGCCGGTCGGAGAGGGCGCGAACCGGACGCGCGGACCGGTCAGGCTCGGCAAGGGCTCGATGCTAGCTTAGAGATCGACCGCGATGGAAGAAATCGAGAAGACCGAGCCGGCTACGATGCGCCTGCGCGCGGACGCGGCGCTCCTGCTGGTCACCATGGTGTGGGGCTCGTCGTTCATCGTCGTCAAGAACGTGGTGAGCGACTCGCCCCCGCTCGCGTTCCTCTTCTTCCGATTCCTGCTCGCGACCGCGGTGTGCGGAACGCTGGCTCTCCGGCGGTCCCGGAGTCCGAGTCTGCTTCGGGACGGCGGAATCATCGGCCTGCTGCTGGCGGGCGGCATGACGTTCCAGGTGCTCGGCCAGCTCGAGACGACCGCATCCAAGGCGGCTTTTCTCACGGGGCTCTCGGTCGTGATGACGCCCTTCGCGGCGTTCGCTCGAACGCGCCGGCTCCCCTCGCTCGAGAACGCGGTCGGGATCACGCTCGCCGGGCTGGGCTTTCTTCTTCTGACCTTTCCGGGCGGCGCCGGACCCATCAACCGCGGCGACGTTCTCGTCTTCGTCTGCGCGATCGTGTTCGCCTTCTACATCGTGGAGATCTCCCTGCGAACCCGGTCTCACGACGCTCTCTGGCTCACGACCGTTCAGCTCGCGGTCGTCGCGGTGTCCGCGGGCGTCCTTACGGCAGTGTTCCGCGCGACCGGGGCGGCGTTCGAGCTGCGCCCGCTCGTCTGGGAAGGCACGTTCCTCCGTTCGGTCCTCTACCTGGGAACGATCGGGACCGTCGGGACCTTCGTGACGCAGACGTGGGCCCAGGGGCACATGTCGGCGACGCATGCCGCGATCATCTTCGCGCTGGAGCCGGTCTGGGCGGCTCTGCTCGCCGCGTGGCTCCTGCACGAGCGGCTGGGCGTGAGCGGCTGGTGGGGCGGCGGCCTCGTCCTCGCGGGGATCGTGATCTCGGAGCTGCGGTTCCGGCGGTAACAGTCAATGTGGCAAGTGGAGACCTGACCCTCAATGTGGCAAGTGGAGACCTGACCCCTTAATCCAGGGGGAACGTCAGGGTATAGGCGTAGCGATCGCGCCCGACCTCCATCAACAGGGTCGTCCGGCTGTGGTCGCGCTGCAGGACGTGGTTGACGTCGTTGACGCCGGCGACGCGATTGCCGTTCAACCCGATGAGAAGGTCCCCGGTCTCGATACCCGCCCGCGCTGCCGGCCCGGAGCGGTCGGCGACGTTGATGCGGAGTCCGCCGCGGACCGCGGACACGGAGATGCCCAGCTGATCGCGAAGAATCTGAACGCCGAGATCGGGCGGGGGAGCCTGGCCCTGGAGCGTGACCGTGCGGTCGGCGCCACCGTTGCGCAGCACGAACTTCATCGGTCGGCCGGGCCCGCGGCTGGCGAGAGCCGTCTCGAAGGCGTCCTGCGACTCGATCGGGCTTCCATCCAGAGTGACGATGACGTCGCCGGTGCGGATCCCGGCGCGGGCCGCGGGCGAGCCGGCGAAAACGCTGCGCACGCGGTAACCGCGCGGCCGGTCCATCGCGCCGTCGTCCCCCGACGTGATCGTGCGCCCGCTCACTCCGATCCACACCGCGCGCACCTCGCCGAAACGGAGCAGGTCTTCGACGATCCGCCTGGCCCGATCGACCGGCGTCGCGAAGCCGATTCCCTGAGCGCCGCCGATGATCGCGGTCGCGATGCCGATCATCTCGCCGTCGATGTTGACGACGGGACCTCCGGAGTTTCCGGGATTGATGGGGGCATCGATCTGAATGAAGTCGGTGTAGAGCCGCTGGTTCTGATCCCCGCGGACGCTCCGGCCCAGGGCGGAGACGACTCCGGCCGTGACCGTATTCGATAGGCCGAAGGGATTTCCGATGGCCACGATCGTTTCCCCGATCAGGAGGTCCGAGGACGTCCCGAGCCGGATCGTCGGAAGAGAGCCGCGCGGGTTGCGGACGCGCAGCACCGCCAGGTCGTTGTCGGCGTCCGAGCCGATCACCTCGCACTCGAGCTCCTGGCCCCCCTTCGTCGTAGCGAGAATCCGGGAGGCGCCCGAGATCACGTGATCGTTCGTCAGGATCACGCCCTTCGGATCGATGATGACGCCGGAACCGAGCGACTGCGACTTGTCGTTTCGGCGCCGCGGGTCGATCCCGAAGAAGAACTCGTCGAAGAGCGAGGTGCGGCGCCGGACGGTCTGCTCGGCCGCGATGTTGACCACGGCCGGCGCAACCTTCTCGACGACCTGGACGATGTCGCTGCGCCGGGACGGCAGGGGAGCCGCTTCGACCGCGCCGGCGAGGAGGCCTGCAAGAGCGACAGAGATCGCGATCCGCTTCACGAGACCGTCAACGGACGCGGTCCCCGGGTCATTTCCAAACCTGACAGCTTCCCGTGGCTACGCAGACTCAGCTACAGGCGCCCCCGACGTGGTCTCGATCTCCAGCCGCTCCCCGTCGGCCGACGCGGTCAGCTCGGCCGTACCCCCCGCCGAGAGCTCGTTTCTCAGGATCTTTTCGGCCAGGGCGTCCGAGACTGTCTTCTGAATCAGGCGCTTCAAGGGGCGGGCCCCGTACGTCGGGTCGTAGCCGCGTCCGGCCAGGAACTTCCTGGCGGCTTTCGTCCAGGTCAGGCGGATCCCGCGGTCGGCCACGGTGCGCGCCAGGGAGGCCAGCTGGATCTCGACGATCTCCTCGATCTCTTCGCGGGTCAGGCGGTGGAACACGATCACGTCGTCGATTCGGTTGAAGAACTCGGGGCGGAAGTGGCGGCGGAGCGTCTCTTCGATCTTTGCCTTGACCTCGTCCTCCTTCATGTCCTCTGCCTCGGCGATCCACTCGGAGCCCAGGTTCGACGTCATGATGATCACGGTGTTCTTGAAGGAGACGACCCGCCCCTTCCCGTCGGTCAGGCGCCCGTCGTCTAAGACCTGGAGGAGAACGTTGAAGACGTCAGGATGCGCCTTCTCGATCTCGTCGAAGAGCACGACCGAATAGGGCCGCCGCCGAACCGCCTCGGTCAGGCGACCGCCCTCCTCGTAGCCCACGTATCCGGGCGGAGCGCCGATCATCCGCGCGACCGCGTGTTTCTCCATGTACTCCGACATGTCGAGCCGGATCATCGCCTGCTCGTCGTCGAAGAGGAATTCGGCGAGCGCGCGGGCGAGCTCGGTCTTGCCGACGCCCGTCGGCCCGACGAACAGGAACGACCCGATGGGCCGCTTGGGATCCGACAGGCCCGCGCGGGATCGCCGGACCGCGTCGGACACGGCCTTGACCGCCTCGCGCTGACCGACGACCCGAGCCGCCAGGCGGTCCTCCATCGTCAGCAGCTTCTGCATTTCGGTTTCCAACATCCGGTTCACGGGAACGCCGGTCCACTTCGAGACGACTGCCGCGATGTCCTCCTCGGTGACCTCCTCGCGGAGCATCGGTTTCCCCTTCTGGAGGTCCGCCAGCTTCGCGTTCTCGAGGGCGAGCTCGCGTTCGAGCTCGGGCAGCCTTCCGTAGCGGAGCTCGGCCGCCTTCTGAAGGTTCCCCTCCCGCTCCGCTTCGACGACGTCCTGCCGGACCTTCTCGATCGCCTCCTTGGTCTGCCGGATCTTCTGGATCCTCTCCTTCTCGGCCGACCACTGCGCGCGCAGGCTGCTCGCCTTCTCCCGATGCTCGGCGAGCTCGCGCTCGAGCTCCTCCAGCCGCGCCTTCGCTTCTTTCGTCTTCTCCCTTTCGAGCGCCTTCTTCTCGATCTCGAGGGACAGGATCTTCCGCTCGATCTGGTCGATCTCCGTGGGGACCGAGTCGATCTCGGTGCGCAGGCGGGCGGCGGCCTCGTCGATCAGGTCGATTGCCTTGTCCGGCAGGAAACGGTCCGTGATGTACCGGTGGGACAGGCGCGCGGCCGCGACCAGCGCGCCGTCCGTGATCCGCACGCCGTGATGCACCTCGTAGCGCTCCTGGAGGCCCCGGAGGATCGCAATCGTGTCCTCGACCGACGGTTCCTCCACGTACACCGGCTGGAAGCGGCGTTCGAGCGCCGCGTCCTTCTCGATGTACTTCTGATATTCGGCGAGGGTCGTCGCGCCGATCGCGCGCAGCTCCCCGCGCGCGAGCGCCGGCTTCAGCATGTTGGAGGCGTCCATCGCGCCTTCCGCCGCGCCGGCGCCGACGAGCGTGTGCAACTCGTCGATGAAAAGGATGATCGTGCCCTGGGCCTCCTCGATCTCCTTCAGAACGGCTTTCAGCCGGTCCTCGAACTCGCCCCGGTACTTCGCGCCCGCGATCATGGAGCCGAGGTCGAGCGACACGACCCGCTTGTTCTTGAGACCTTCGGGGACGTCGCCCATGTGGATGCGGCGGGCGAGCCCTTCGACGATCGCGGTCTTTCCGACGCCGGGCTCGCCGATCAGGACGGGGTTGTTCTTCGTGCGGCGCGAGAGGACCTGGATGACCCGGCGGATCTCCTCGTCACGACCGATGACCGGATCGATCTTGCCGCGTCGCGCGAGGTCCGTGAGGTCGCGCGTGTAGCGCTTCAGCGCCTGGTATTTGTCCTCCGGGTTCGGATCCGTGATCCGCGACGAGCCGCGGACCTCCTTCAGCGCCTTGAGCAGCGCATCCTTCGACGCGCCTTTCGAGGCGAGACGCTTCCCGGTCCCGCCGGCCGACTTCTCGGCGAGCGCCAGGAGAAAGTGCTCGTTCGAGACGTACTCGTCCCCGAACTCCTTTGCCACCTCGAAGGCGCGATCGAAAACCTGGTTGAGATCGGGAGAGACGAGGGCGTCGGCGGAAGCGCCCGTCACCTTCGGACGGCTGTCGATCTCGGTCTCGACCTCGCGGGCGAGCGCCGCCGGATCGACCCCCAGCTTCTGGAGGATCGGGACGACGACGCTCTCATCCTGCCGGAGCAAAGCGAGCAGGAGATGGTCCGTGGACAGCTCGGCGTTGCCGCGGGCGCGCGCGTCGCTCTGCGCCTCCTGGACCGCTTCCTGGGCCTTGATGGTGAGCTGGTCGAATCTCATTACTCTTCACTCCTGCGGTTCGGCGGCGGAAGCAGCGGGTCCGGGAGCCCGGCTTCCCGGAAACCTATCTCGCGAAGAAGGCACGAGTCGCACGATCGACAGGGTTCGCCGTTCGGCGCGGGGTCGTAACAGGACGAAGTCAGCGCAAAATCCAATCCAAGCTCCCGCGCTTTCGCGACGATCTCGCCCTTCGTCATTCGCAGCAATGGCGCGTGGATCCGGAAGGTCAGCGCTCCCTCGACTCCCGCTTTCGTTCCCAGGTTCGCGGTCCGCTCGAAGGATTCCAGGAACTCGGGCCGGCAGTCCGGATAGCCCGAGTAATCGATGAAATTGGCGCCGATATAGAGGTCTCCGGCGCCGACGGCCTCGCCCCACGCGACCGCGTTGCACAGAAACAAAGTATTTCGCGCGGGCACGTAGGTAATCGGGATCGTTACGCCTCCGAGCGAGTGGCGCGGGACGTCCCGCGAGACGTCGGTCAGCGCGGAGCTCTCGGGGGCGGGAAGGTCGAGCCTCACGACGCGGTGCGCCGCCGCGCCGTAGGTCTCCACGAGGGAGCGCGCCCGCTCGAGCTCGACCCGGTGCCGCTGCCCGTAGTCGAAGGACAGCGCGAAGACTTCGCTGGCTTGCGCTTTTGCGATCAGGAGGCACGTCGCGGAGTCGAGTCCGCCCGAGAGAAGAACGATCGCGCGTTTCATTTCCCGGGAACGTCGCCCCAGAGCAGCTTGTGGAGCTGCAGGCCCAGGCGGATGGGCCGGCCGGAATCGCGGATCCAGCCGGCGAGGTCCGCGGCGGGAAGCCTCTCCCACACCGGAGAGAAGGTGACGACTCGCCCGCGGTCGAGGTCGCGCGCGGTCACGTGCTCGATCGCCCAGTCGAAGTCGCGCCGGTCCGCGATCACGAACTTCAGCTCGTCGCGGGGGCCGAGCCGGTCGAAATTTTCGGGCAGGTTCGCGGTTACCATTCCGCTGCCCGGCGCCTTGACGTCGACGATCTTGACGACGCGCGGATCGACCCGGTCGAGCGGCACGTGGCCTCCGGTCTCCAGGAGGACGGTCTTTCCCCGCTCCAGCAGCCTCTCCATCAGGGGATAGACGCCCTCCTGTTCGAGGGGCTCGCCCCCGGTCACCTCGACGAGGTCGGTCCCGAGTGCGACGACTCTCTCGACCGCGTCGGACACGGGTACGTCCTCGCCGCCCGAGAACGCGTAAGCCGTGTCGCACCAGACGCAGCGCAGGGAGCACCCGGTCAGGCGGATGAACGCACAGGGGAAACCGGCGAGGGACGATTCGCCCTGAATCGACCGGAAGATTTCGGTCACGCGGATCGTGGCGTCCATGGTGGTCGTTTCGTTCACCCAGTCCCGGGCGACAATCGAGCTCAGGCTCTACGTTGCCGCCGGTACGAGCCGCCGGTTGCCTTGCCAGCGCGACAGGATCGAGACGCTCGCCGTGTACGCGAACCCGTTGAAGAAGATGAGCAGGAACGGAACACCCAGCCAGTAACGCTCGGCGATCGAAAAGACGAGGGCGCCCAGGAAGTACGCGGCGAGGACGACCTCGCCCACGAGTGAGAAGTTCCCGGCGGCCCGGTACTTCTTGGTCCGCCACTCTCCGGCGGGCCCCTCGATGCGGTACTTCGGCGTCCGCGTGAACTCGGTCGAGCTCCCGACGAGCGCTTCGAGGACCGCGCGCACGTTGTTCAGCGACAGCCCGATTCCGAGCGACATGAGGAGCGGCATGTATTTCAGCGCCGGCTTCCAGCCCCGTCCGATCTCCTTCTGGGAGGAGATGTAGAAGGCGATGAACGAAAGGGTCGCGCCGAAGAAGAGGGGGAAGTCGAACACCGCGAGCTTCTGCCAGCCGATCTGCTCGCGGATGACGATGGCCGGAAAGATGAGGAGGGCGAGGAGCACGACGAGCAGGTAGGAGAAGTTGTTCGTGAGGTGAAACACCGCCTCGACCTTGACCCTCCAGGGGTACGCGCTGCGGAGGATCGCGGGAAGGAGCTTGCGTCCGGTCTGGATCGAACCCTTCGTCCACCGGTGCTGCTGGCTCTTGAAGGCGTTCATGTCGACCGGCAGCTCCGCCGGCACCGCGAGGTCCTTCAGGTAGACGAACCGCCAGCCCGCGAGCTGGGCGCGGTAGGAAATGTCGAGGTCTTCGGTGAGCGTGTCGGACTGCCAGCCCCCCGCGTCCTCCAGGCATCCGCGGCGCCAGATTCCCGCGGTGCCGTTGAAGTTGAAAAACCGGCCGGACCGGTGGCGCGCGGCGTGCTCGATGACGAAGTGGCCGTCCAGGAAGATCGACTGGATCTTCGTCAGGAGAGAGAAGTCGCGGTTGAGATGCTCCCAGCGCGCCTGGACCATTCCCACGTCCGGATCCGAGAAGTGCGGCAGGCACTCGCGCAGCATCCGGGGACGCGGAACGAAGTCGGCGTCGAAAATGAGGAGAAATTCGCCGCGGGCTTTCGCGAGCCCGGCCTGGAGCGCGCCCGCCTTGAACCCGAGGCGGTGATCGCGCGGGACGTACGCGACGTCGTAGCCGAGGCTGCGGTAACGCGCCGCCACGTTTCTCGCGACGTCGCGCGTGTCGTCGGTCGAGTCGTCGAGAATCTGGATCTCGAGAAGCTCCTTCGGGTAGTCGAGCGCGACGACCGCCTCGATCAGGCGCTCGACGACGTAGACTTCGTTGTAAAGGGGAAGTTGAACCGTGACGACGGGAAGACGCTCCAGGCTGCCGGCGGGCCGGGGGTCGTCCCCGCGGTGCCGGTAATAGAGGAGCACCATGAAGGCCCGATGGACGCCGTACACCGCCAGAAGCGAGAGGACGGCGTAGTAGGCGACCAGGGTCGCGATCTGAGCGGTGCTCCCCATTCCCTTCCGGCGGAAAAAAGCTCGGCGCGCCGCTGGCTTCTCTTCGCGGCGGGAGAGGCGCTTTTTCTGGCTATCGCGCTTCTTCCCGACGCAAGGCGAGGCTTGACCGCCTACCTTCTTCTGTTCCTGGCCGGCGCCCTCCTCTCGATTTTCGCGGCGCGAAGTCTATCCGCATCGGGACTCGGCTTCCTCCTCCTCTGCGCGGCCGCCTTCCGACTGACGATGCTGCTGCATGCGCCGGACCTCTCCGACGACATCTACCGCTATTCGTGGGACGGCAGGGTCGCGGCGACGGGACGTTCGCCCTACGCTTTCGCGCCCGACGACCCGGCGGTTGCAACGCTGTCTCCGGAATTGCGCACGCGCGTCTCTCACCGGGAGCTCCGCACGGTCTATCCCCCGGTGGGGCAGGCCGTGTTCCGATGGGCGGCGTCCCCGCCGGGCGACGGAGTCCTCGCGCTGAAGGCGATCTTCGGCGCGGCGGACGTTGCGATCGTGGCGCTCCTCTTCGTGGGAGGTGGAGCGGCCGCTCCATTCGGCGCGGCGCTCTATGCGTTTCATCCGCTGGCCGTCACGGAGAGCGCGGGGCAGGGGCACCTCGACTCCCTCGGAGTCGCTCTGCTGCTCGCCGCGCTGATCTACCTGGGTCGGAACCGCGCCGTGTTTTCGGGAGTGGCCTTCGCCGGCTCGGTCCTGACGAAGTACGTGCCACTGGCGGCGCTGCTGCCGTTCGCGAGACGCGGGGGATGGAAGTTCGCCGCCGCGGCTCTCGTGACCGGCGCCACCGTGTGGGGTCTCGCGACGCGGGACGGAGTCCGTCCGATCGGCGCGCTTGGCGATTACGCGACCCGCTGGGAGTTCAACTCTCTCCTCTATCCGGCGGTTTCGGGAGCGGTCGAGTCGGCGCAACTGCCCGAAAAGGCCAAGGCCGCGTACATCCGGTGGAAGGAGCCGCGCCGACCGCAGCGGCCCTGGATGCAGCGCGTGTTTCCGTATTTCTATGCCGCGTTCTTCGCGCGCGTCGCGCTCGCTCTCCTCCTGGCGCTCGTCCTCGCCGGGATTACGCTCTCCGTCCCGGACGCCGAGACTTCCGTCTTCGTTTCGCTCGGCGCGTTTCTCCTCGTCTCGCCGACCCTCCATCCCTGGTACCTGCTCTGGGTCCTGCCCTTCGCGGCAAGGAGGAGGGAGCCCGCGTTTCTCTACCTGGCCGCCGCGGTACCGATGTCGTACGCGCTCCTGTATCCGCTCCCCGGCGTGAGCCCGGCTGCCATTCGGCTCGTCGAGTACGGACCCTTTGCCGTGTTGCTCGGAGTCACCTTGTGGAGGTGGAGAAGCCGGCGGAGGAGCGCGAAGCGTGGCTGATCGGCAGAGATACCGCGCGATCGTCGCCTACGTCGGAACGGACTTCCACGGCTGGCAGATCCAGCGCAACGCGCCGCGGACGGTGCAGGCCGTGCTCGAGCAGGCGCTCTCCGAATTCTCGGGCGAACACGTCCGCGCGCTCGCGGCCGGGCGCACGGACACGGGCGTTCACGCCGACGGCCAGGTCGTCCACTTCGATCTCTCCGACGCCCCGGACGCCCGCGAGGTCCGTGACGCCGTGAACACGCTGCTTCCCTGGGACGTCCGTCTCCTGGGCGTCTGGCCCGCGCCCGAGCTCTTTCACGCCCGGCGCGACGCAATCGGCAAGGACTATCTCTATCGCTGGAGCCGCGCCGAGGTGATCGCGCCGCGGGATTCCCCTTTCGTCGCGCCGCTGTCTCGCGCGGCGGAGGCCGCCCGGATGGCGGAGGCCGCGCGCCACCTGCCGGGACGGCGTGACTTCGCGGTCTTCGCGGTCCGGGGGCGGCGCGACGATTCGGTGCGGACCCTCCTGTCGGTCACGATCGGCGAGCAAGGGGAGGAGCTGACGGCGACCGTCCGCGGGGACGCCTTCCTCCGCGGAATGGTGCGCTCGATCTGCGGCCTGCTGGCTGACATCGGCCGGGGCCGGTTTCCCCCCGAGCGCGTGCGGGAGATCCTGGAGACCGGCGATCGCCGCCTGCTGGCCCAGAAGGCGCCGGCGAAAGGATTGACGCTGGTCCGGGTGGAGTATGGGAAGGACGCGGCCGGGGAGGGGCGCTAAACTCATTCCGTGATCGAGGTCGAGACGCTCGCCGCGGCCGGTTCTGCCGAACGGGAGCTCCTCCGCGAGGTGGATCTCGCACGGCTTCCCCGCCACATCGCGGTGATCATGGACGGCAACGGCCGATGGGCCCGCCAGCGCGGTTTTCCGCGGGTCGAGGGCCACCGCGCGGGCATCGCATCGGTGCGCGAGGTCGTCGAAACGTGCGCGCGGCTGGAGCTCGACGCGCTGACGCTCTACGCGTTTTCGGTGGAGAACTGGAAGCGACCGCGCTTCGAGATCGTGACGCTCATGTCGCTCCTCAAGGAGTACCTCAACAAGGAGCTCGCGAACCTCCTCAAGAACGACATCCGCTTCCGGGTGGTCGGCCGGATGAACGAGCTCGACGCCTCGGTGCAGAAGGAGCTCTCCCGCGGGCTCGCCGCGACCTCCTCGTGCCGCGGAATGACGTTCAACATCGCGCTCAACTACGGCGGCCGGACCGAGATCGTGGATGCGTGCCGCTCTCTCGCGCAGGACGTGGCCGCGGGCCGGCTGACGCCGGAGCAGATCGACGAAGAAACGCTGGGCTCGCGGCTGGGGACAGCCGGGCTGCCCGATCCCGATCTCCTGATCCGAACGTCCGGGGAGATGCGCGTCTCGAACTTCCTGCTGTGGCAGATCGCGTACGCCGAGATCTGGGTCACCCCGACGCTCTGGCCCGACTTCCGAAAGCGCCACCTCTTCGAGGCGATCCTTGACTTCCAGAAGCGCGAGCGCCGCTACGGCGGCGTGATCGCGGGAGGGCGCCCGGCCGAATCGGGAGAGGCGGCGGGTTGAGTCCTTTCTGTCATTCCGAGGAGCGCAGCGACGAGAAATCTGGAATTCCAGGAAAGCACCAGATCCCTCGCTACGCTCGGGATGACAGGAAGAGATGAGACCGGGGACACGCGAGCTCGCCGCCGCGATCGCGATTCCGATCGTCATGGCGGTCCTCTTCCTTCTGCCGCCGCTGGCGTTCAACCTCCTCGTTGCGGCCGTGGGGCTCGCGGCGCTGTGGGAGTTCTACCGGCTCGCGGAGAAGACGGGCATGCCGGTCGCGAAGACCATCGGGATGGCTTTCGCAGCCGCGGTCCTGGTGTGGCGGGGAGCGTTCTGCGGCGGCGACGCGGTGTTCCCGCCGGGCCGCGGAATCCTCGTGACCCTGGCGTTCCTGTTCGTGCTGGTCCTCCTCTCGTCCGTCGCGCCGCTGTTCGGGCGAGTCGATCTCCCCGCTGCGCTCGGCGGGGCGAGCGGGACCGTCTTCGGGGTTCTGTCGGTCGCGCTGCCCGCCACGGCGCTGTGCTACCTGCGCATCGTGTCGCCCCGGGCGGTGCTCTTACTGTTTCTGCTCGTCTGGGGATGTGACTCCTTCGCGTACTACACCGGCAAGACGTTCGGCCGGCACAAGATGGCGCCGCGCGTCTCTCCCAACAAGACCTGGGAGGGAACGATCGGCGGCCTGGTCGGCGGGACCCTGATCGGCGCGGCCGCCGGAACGTGGTGGATCTATCCGGAGCTCGGTCCCCTGCGGGGCGCGCTCGCCGGGGCGCTGGCGACGTCCGCCGGTCAGCTCGGGGACCTGGTCGAGTCGCTCTGGAAACGGGGCGCCGGCGCCAAGGACTCCGGGACGTTCCTGCCGGGCCACGGCGGCTTCTACGATCGCGTGGACTCGCTGCTCTTCGCCGCACCCGTGCTGGCTGTTTTAATCGGCGGCTCGACGCCGCCATAAGAGAGCCGGGGAGCGACGTCTCGCAGGAATGCTTGTCATGTGGCAAGTGGAGACCTGACCCCGGATGTGGCAAGTGGAGACCTGACCCCATTCCGCGCGGCTTCGTATAATCGAGAGTTCGTGAAAAGGGTCAGCATCCTCGGCTCTACGGGCTCGATCGGCCGCGCGGCGCTCGAAGTCATCGCGGCGTTCCCGGACCGATTCCGGGTCGTGGCGCTCGTCGCCGGGCGCTCGCTCGATCGCCTCGCGGCGCAGGTCGCGCGTTTCGAGCCGGAGTTCGTCTCGGTCGAGCGGGAAGAGGACGTCCCCCGCCTGCGCGCCCTCCTGCCCCCCGGGTTCCGAGGCCGCATCGGAGCGGGACCGTCCGGGCTCGAAGTGGCTGCGTCGCTCCCGGACGCGGACCTCGTCGTCGCCGCGCTCGTCGGCGCGGTCGGTCTGCGCTCGGCGCACGCCGCGGTCGCCGCCGGGAAGCGCCTCGCGCTGGCCAACAAGGAAGCCCTCGTCGTCGCGGGAGAGCTCCTCATCGCGACGGCCCGGCGCACGGGCGCGGAGATCCTTCCGATCGACTCCGAGCACAGCGCCATCCACCAGGCCCTCCGCTGCGGGGCGCGCGACGAAGTCCGCCGAATCGTTCTGACGGGCTCGGGCGGCCCGCTGCGGGAGCGGGACCTCCGGACGTTCGCGTCGGTCACGGTCGAGGAGGCGCTCGCGCACCCGACGTGGAAGATGGGACCGAAGATCTCGATCGACTCGGCCACCATGATGAACAAGGGGCTCGAGGTCATCGAGGCCCACTATCTCTTCGGAGTGCCTCCCTCGCGGATCGACGTGGTGATCCATCCGCAGTCGGTCATCCACTCCTTCGTGGAGTTCGTGGACGGCTCGCTGGTCGCGCAGATGTCCCGCAACGACATGAGGTTTCCGATTCTGTACGCGATTTCCCACCCCGACCGGCTGCCGAATCCCTTCGGGTCCCTCGACCTGGTCGAGGTCGGCCGGCTCGAGTTCCAGGAGGTCGACCCCCGGCGCTACCCGGCACTCGGCCTGGCGCGGTCGGCGCTGGAGTCGGGAGGTGGAATGCCGGCCGTCGTCAATGGGGCGAACGAGGTCGCGGTCGCGGCCTTTCTCGAGGGGAAGATTTCCTTCCCGGACATCGTTGCGGTGGTGACCGAGACGGCCGCCGCGTTCGGGCGGGCGCCGGCTCCGGGAAACGTCGAGGAAGCCGAGGAAATCGACCGGAGGGCCCGCCGGTCGGCGTCGAGAATCGCCGGAACGCTGGCTCGGGCGAGTTGAAAGGACAAACGAAACGATCCCCATGACCATCATCGGCAACACGCTCGCGCTTCTCTTCGTCCTGTCGGTCCTCGTCGTCCTGCACGAGTTCGGTCACTTCGCGGTCGCCAAGGCCTTCGGCTTCCCGGTCGAGGTCTTCTCGGTCGGCTTCGGCAAGCGGCTCTTCGGCCGGAACTGGCGGGGGACCGATTACCGCGTCTCGGCGATCCCGCTCGGCGGCTACGTCCGGGTCATCGGTCTCGGTCCGGACGAGTCCACCCTCGCCGAGGGAACCTCGACCGACGCGCCGCCCGTCGGGAAGCGCTGGCAACGCGCGCTCATCCTCCTGGCCGGCCCTCTCATGAACATCCTCCTCGCGTTCGTCCTGCACACCGCGGTGTTCGCGATCGGCGTCCGGGTGCCCGCGTACGAGCTCGAAGCGCCGGTCGTCAAGGTCGTGGAGGAAAAGTCTCCCGGCGCCGAAGCGGGATTCCGGCTGGGCGACCGGATCGTCGCCGTCAACGGAAAGAACACGCCGCGGTGGCGCGACGTCCAGTTCGTGTTCGGGATGAACGCCCGCGAGAACCTCCGGGTCGAGATCGAGCGGGATGGCGCGCGCACCGCGCTCGACGTCGTTCCCAGGCCGAGCACCAAGTACGACCTGGGATACGTCGGGCTGCTGCCGGATTTCGGACGCTCGGTTCGGCCGCGGATCGCGATGGTCGTCTCCGGCTCGCCGGCCGAGCGCGGCGGCTTGAAGAGCGGCGACGTGATCGTCAACGTGGCCGGCAAGGAAATCCGCGGCGCGCCCGAGGAAGTCTTCGCGACTTTCGTCGCGGCCGTGAACGGCGCGGCGCCGGGTCCGTTCCCGGTCGAATACCAGCGGGACGGAAAGATGGCCACGACCTCGGTCCAGCCGCGCCGGGATCCAGACGGCTCCTGGAAGGTCGGCGTGCAGGTCGTGCCGGACCTTCCGGAAGTGCTCGAGAGGTTCCCGCTCGGGCAGGCGTTCGTCGAGGGCTGGCGACGGGTCGAGTCGGACTTCCGCATGACGCTCCAGGTCCTCGGCCGTCTCTTCCGCGGCAAGGCGAGCATGCGCTCGATGTCCGGACCGCTCGACATCGCGAAGTTCTCGGGCGAGGCCGCCCGGACCGGCGCGATTCCGCTCGTCGCGCTGATGGCCGCCATCTCTCTTCAGCTCGGGATCTTCAACCTCGTTCCGATCCCGGTGTTGGACGGCGGGCACCTGTTCCTGATCGCGCTCGAGGGGATCGCGCGACGCGACTTCTCGCTCAAGGTCAAGGAGCGCATCCTCCAGGTCGGATTCCTCATGATCCTCGCCCTGATCACGGTCGTGCTGTACAACGACCTCGCGAAGAACATGCCCGCGAAGTGGTGGCCGTTCTGA
>JBBQKV010000063.1:0-15648 GCA_038327245.1 Acidobacteriota bacterium | reverse complement strand
CCCATCTCCAGGCCGAGCCGCTCGGAGTAGAGGCCCCACCCCTCCCCGAACGCATCCACGTAGAGGAAGCGCCGGAAGGCCGGCAGGTCGGTCAGCTCCGCCGAGAGCGCGCCCTGCAGATGGTGGCCGGGCACCGCCTCGTGAAGCGTGAGTGACGTCAGAACGTAGAGCGGCCGGCTCTCGAGCGCATAGGTATTGACCCAGTAGGTCCCGGCCTTCTTGCCGCCGGGAGGCGCGCCGACGTAGCGGCCGCCGGTGTACTTCGGAGCGATCTCCGCCGGCACCGGCTCGACCCCGTACGGCTGCCGCGGGAGCCGGCCGAAGAGGGACGGCAGTTTGCCGTCGATGCGCTTGGCGATCCAGGACGCCTGCTTCAGCAGCTCCTCCGGAGTCTTCGCGTAGAAGCGGGGGTCCGTGCGCAGGAACTTCAGAAAGTCGGCAAAGCTGCCGGAGAACCCGGTCTTCCGGATGACCTCCTCCATCTCGGCGCGGATCCGGGCGACCTCCTCGAGGCCGAGAGCATGGACCTCGTCGGGCGAGCGGTCGACCGTCGTGAAGTGCCGGACGAGGTACGCGTAGTACTCCTTGCCCCCCGGGAGATCGCCGGCCCCAACGCTCGGGCGGGCTCCGGGCATGTAGTCCCGGGTCATGAACTCCAGGAACGTGCGGTACGCCGGAACGACGTCGTCGCGGATCGCCTTCTCTCCGGCGGCGGTGAGCCGCGCGCGGTCGCCCTCCGGCACGCCGGCCGGGTAAGAGACGAAGGGCTGATAGAAACGGCTGCGGGTCGGATCCGAGACGACGTGCGCCTCGATCGTCTTTTCGTAACCGGCGAGCGCCACCTTCGGGAGCGTCCAGCCCGCCTTCAACCCCTCGCGGAGCAGCTCGACGTTCTCGCCCATGTACTCCGGGAAGGAGCGCAGCCGCGCGAGGTAGTTCTCGTAGTCCCGGGTGGTGTCGAAGGGCATCTGGCTCACGAGCTGCGCGAGCTCCATGTGAAAGCCGCTGTCGGCGTTGATCGGGAAGCGGTAGTGGTGCAGCTCGTACTCGCGGATGGAGTCCTCGAGCTTCACGCGCTGGAGCGACTGGCTGTCGCGATCCGTTTCGCCGAGCCTCGCCGGATCGATCGCGCGCAGCCTCCCGAGGAGCTTCCGGCGGGCGTCGGCGCGGCGGGCCTGGTCGGCGACGCGCACCGCGGGAAGCCGGTCGTCATAGCGGTGGTCGCCGACGGACGTGGCCATCAAAGGATCCTCGCGGAGATCGAACTCCCAGATCTCGTCCAGCAGCGTCCGCAGTTGGGATCCGGCCGCCGACGTCTCTCGGGGCGTCGCGGCCGGGGCGAGAAGGGTCAGGCCCAGAAACGCGCAGAACAGTGCGTTGACCACGACGGATTTCCTCCTCTGGGAACGCGATGATATCGGCCCGCCCCCGGTTGCGGTTTATCCTTCGGGTCGAGGAGAACTCCCAATGAAGTCGTTCGACCGGGTTCGGATACCGACCCTTCTCGCGCTCGTCCTCTTTGCCGCGTTCTTCGTCCCACCGGCGGCGGCCCAGAAAGCCGCTCCGGCGCGCCCGAAATATCCCGACCTGCCGAGCGAAACGCCGGCGAAGCTCCAGCCCGTGACCGACGCCTTCGACTACGTCCGGCGCGAGGTCATGATCCCGATGCGCGACGGCGTCAAGCTGCACACCGTCATCCTCGTGCCGAGGAGCGCGAAGGGCGCGCCGATGCTCCTGACACGAACGCCTTACGAGGCCGACGAGCTCACGACTCGTGCTCACAGCTCCCACCTCGGCCCGAGCCTCTGGGGTTACGACAACGCCACCGAGGTCATCGTCGAGGGTGGATACATCCGGGTCGTGCAGGACATCCGCGGCAAGTACGGCTCCGAGGGTGACTACGTGATGAACCGGCCGCTCCACGGGCCGCAGAACCCGACGCCGGTCGATCACGCGACCGACACGTACGACACGATCGACTGGCTCGTGAAGAACGTCCCGGAGAGCAACGGCCGGGTGGGCATCCTCGGAATCTCCTACGACGGATTCCTCCCGCTGATGGCGCTCGTCAACCCGCACCCGGCTCTCAAGGTCTCCGTGCCGATGAACCCCATGGTCGACGGCTGGATGGGCGACGACTGGTTCCACAACGGCGCGTTCCGCCAGCTCGGGGCGTCCTACATCTACGACCAGGAGGCGGACCGCAAGAACGACGTCCACTGGTGGGCCAGCCACTTCGACGACTTCGACACGTTCTTCTCGGCGGGCTCGGCCGGCGAGCTCGGGAAACGCCACGGCCTGGACCAGGTGGGGTTCTGGAGGAAGCTCGTCGCGCATCCGTCCTACGACACGTTCTGGCGGGACCAGGCGGTGGACAAGATCCTCGCGGCGCAGCCTCTGAAGGTCCCGGTGATGCTGGTTCACAGCCTCTGGGACCAGGAGGACATCTACGGTGCGCCCGCCGTGTACCGCGCCATCGAGCCCAAGGACACCGGCAACGACAAGGTCTTCCTCGTCATGGGCCCGTGGCACCACGGCCAGGAGATCCGGGAAGGCAGCGCGCTCGGCGCCGTCAGGTTCGAAAGCGATACAGCTCTTTTTTTCCGGCGGCAGATCCTGCGTCCCTTTCTGGATCAGTACTTGAAGGACGGCGCGCCGAAGGCCGACGTCTCGCCGGTCATGGCGTTCGAGACCGGCACGAATACGTGGCGGCGCCTGACCTCGTGGCCCTCGGGATGCGATTCCGGCTGCGCGGCCAAGCCGGCCTCCTTCTATCTCTCGGCCGGCGGGAAGGCGGGCTTCAATGCGCCGAAGGCCGAGGACACCGCGTTCGAGGAATACGTTTCGGATCCCGCGAAGCCCGTGCCGTTCATCTCGCGGCCGGTCCCCCAGTCGAGCTACGACCAGGGGAAGAGCTGGCGGGAGTGGCTCGTCTCCGACCAGCGCGAGGCGTCGGGCCGGCCGGACGTCGCGGTCTTCACGTCCGAGATCCTGGCGGCGCCGGTGAAGATCAGCGGGCAGCCGGTCGCGAACCTGATGGCGTCCACGAGCGGCACCGACTCCGACTGGGTCGTGAAGGTGATCGACGTCTATCCCGACGAGGTGGCCGGCCAGCCGCAGATGGGGGGATATCAGCTGATGGTCTCGGGCGACATCTTCCGCGGCCGGTACCGCGAGAGCCTCGAAACGCCGAAGCCCATCGCTTCCGGCCAGCCGCTCCTCTACAAGTTCGCCCTGCCCACCGCGAACCACGTCTTCCTGCCGGGCCATCGGATCATGGTGCAGGTGCAGTCGAGCTGGTTCCCGCTCTACGACCGAAACCCCCAGACGTTCGTTCCGAACATCTTCTGGGCGAAACCAGCGGACTACCGGAAGGCCGTCCAGCGCGTGTATTCGACGAGCTTCATCGAGTTGCCGCTGGTGGCGGTGCGGTGATCCGGTCCCGGAACTCGTCGCGCCGCCGCCACAGGAAAACGATCATCGCGACGTTGATCAGCAGGGAGACCCACCCGCGAAACAACCGGGGCCTCTTCCAGATCTCCATGACCTCGAGCGGTATGGCCGCGAGCGTCAGGAAGATCGTCAAGTAGGTGGCCCACCATACGCGGGCGAGGAGCAAGGTTCCTTCTCCGGCGAAGATCGCGCTGATGGCGAGAGCCGCCGCACCGATCGCTTCGCGCTGTCCGCTCTTGATGGTGTCGAAGAACCCGGACAGCCGCCGAATGCTCTCCCAGTCCGCCGGTACGTTCAGGAACCGCGCGAACTGGAGCGGCGTTCCGTGTCGCGTCAAGTGAACGAACCGCAGCACGACGACTCCGACGATCAGGAAGGCCGCCGCTTTCAGGTACTTGAAGGCGATGATGGCCCCGAGCGCCGCCGCCAGGCGTTTGCGGCCGGGCCGGCGCGGCGGGTCGGGTTCGGAGGTTTCGTTGTCGTGCGCCAGGTCCACCTCCGACGGGGAATGCAAGAAACAGGGGAGGTCGCCCTGACCTGCCGGGCGCGCATCGCCGCCGGCGTGGTCGCCTTCGACGTGCCGTTCGCCTTTCCGAGCCGGCTCCAGCGCGGGATCGAGATCAACAACTGGGGCACTCACGAGTATCTCGGAGCCTTCTCCTCCAACCGGCCCGAGATCGGCCGCGAGCCGAGATCCGCTCCGACGCCTACGGCGCCTTTTCGGCTCCGCCCGACACGGGCCGGTGCGGGGAGCATCGGGCCCGCGGCTTCGCGGGTGCTCTTGGGACCGCGACAGCACCCGTCGCCCGAGTCGCTCCCTCCGCTGGCGCACGGGAAGGACTTTCCGGCATTCGTCCGCGCGCTGCTGGGCCACGCGCCCGCCGGCTGACGGCCGCCCGAGCCGTCGCGCGTTGCGCTCGCGCCGGATTTTCGACAGAGTCGCCGGAAAACAGGGGGCTCAGTGAAAATCGGAATTGCTGTCGCGTTCGCGTTCGTGTCGGGCTCAACCGCGGTCGCCGCCGACGTCCGGGTCGTGGCGAAGCCCGAAGAGGTCCGCGCGTGCCGGCTCGTGGCGGACCTCTCATCCTCCGAGCCCGAAGACCTCGGGGTCATGGCGATGACCGACCTGAAGAGGCGAGTCGCGCAGTCGGGTGGCGACACTCTCTTCGTCGCGGTGAACCGGGGCCGCATCGACGCCGCGAAGGCGTACCTCTGCGCGGCGCGCGCGGCGGCGACCTCTTCGGATCCCGCGCTCGAGACCGGTGCCGTTCTGCACTACGTGCCGAAGCACGAGGAGCTGAAGTACACGTTCGGCGGGGTGCCCGCGGCGAAGCGGATTCGGCCGGGGACCCGCATCGTGAGCTGGACCGAGGACTGCTACGACGGCGCTGTCACGAAGCCCGGCCAGCTGCCGTCGAAGGTCCAGCTGCCGGGGCACGACAACCCGCAGACCGGGCCTTTCCACGTCGAGGGCGCGGAGCCCGGCGACACGCTTGCGATCCGGATCGAGAAGCTCGAGCCAGCGCGGGATTACGGGATTTCCTCTTCCTTTCCGGGGTTCGGCGCTTTGAACGCGACGGACCGCACGGCCCTCCTCCATGCGGACCTGCCGGAGACGGTCTGGTTCTACCGGGTCGACCGGGAGAGAAGAGTCCTGCGCACGCAGTCGCAGGACGGGCGACAGTCGTGGGAAATTCCGCTCGCGCCGTTCCTCGGCTGCCTGGGCGTCTCGCCGGCCTACGGGGAGGCGCGGTCCACGATCGTGCCCGACTCCTTCGGCGGGAACATGGACTGCCCCGAGGTCCGCGCCGGCAACACCGTGTACCTCGGCGTTCGCGTGCCCGGGGCTCTTCTCTCATTCGGAGACGGCCACCTTGGGATGGGTGACGGCGAGATCATCGGCACCGCCGTCGAGGGGGCCATGAATGTCGAGGTCACGGTGGATCTGATCAAGCACCGCGAGACGCCGTGGCCCCGGATCGAGAACTCGGAGTGGATGATGTCCGTCGGCGCGGGGCGCCCGCTCGAGGATGCGGCCCGCGTCGCCTTCAAGGACATGATCCAGTGGGTTCGGGAGAAGACGAACCTGTCGGAGATGGACGCGTACCAGTTCGTCTCGCAGAACGCCCGCGCCCCGGTCGTCCAGATCGTGGACCCGAACTACACGGTGCTGGTGAAGATCGAGAAAAGCCGGCTGCCCAGGCGTTCCGGCACGGAATCCGCTATCCCGAAGCCCGGGAGGTCTCGATGAACAAAGACGAAATCAAGGGCAAGGCGAAGAACATCAAGGGTCGGGTGAAGGAAGCCGCCGGAGCGCTCGCCGGAAACCGGAGGCTCGAATCCGAGGGCGCGAGCGAGCGGGCGGAGGGGGCCGTCCGCAAGGAAGCGGGGACGGCGCGGCGCAAGATCGGCGAGGCGGTCGCGGACCTCGGGAAGAAGATCAAGCGGTAAGGCTACTGTCATCCTGAGGAGCGAAGCGACGAAGGATCTCTCGATAAAGGGGACAGATTTATTTTCAGATAAAGAGATAAAGGGGACAGATTTATTTTCGATAAATAGATCTGTCACCTTTTTCGGGGACCTTTTTCGATAAATAGATCTGTCACCTTTTTCCGCCGCTCCCGATGACATTGCCGCGCGACCCAACCCTCACGCGATCCGGGTCCGGATCACGATCTCGGACTGGAGGGTCCGGTGGACCGGGCATTTCTCGGCAATCTCGATGAGGCGCCTCCGCTGTTCCTCGGTCAGGTCACCGACCACCTCGATGACCACGTCGATCTGGGTGAGCATGCCCTCCTTCGTCTCGCAGTCCGCGCAGTCTTCGGCGTGGATGCGCGAGTGGGAGAGGCGCACCGTGACCGATTGCAGCGGCCACGCCTTCCGGCGCGCGTACACGCCCAGCGTCATCGAAGTGCAGCTCCCCAGAGCCGCGAGCAGCAGGTCGTAGGGCGTTGGTCCCGTGTCGGCCCCGCCCGAAGAGACCGGCTCGTCCGCTCCGACGCGGTGCTTTCCGACCTGAATTTCCTGGGCGAACCCCGTCGCCGCGCCGCAAACGATCACCTCCGTCACGGTAGGCCTCCCTTCCGGTAACCCGGTCCCATGAGCGCGCGGCCCGGGCGCGCCGCCGTGATCCGCCCGCCGTCCACGACCAGCTCGCCGTTGACCATCACGTACGGAATCCCCTCGCTGTAGTGCAGCGGGTCCGCATAGGTGGAGCGCTCGCGCACGGTGGCGGGGTCGAAGGCGGCGATATCCGCGGCCATCCCCGGCCGCAGAATCCCCCGGTCCGCGAGACCCATCCGCGACGCCGGAAGAGACGTCATCTTGCGGACCGCCTCCTCGAGCGTCAGGACCTTCTCGTCCCGGACGTAGTGTCCCAGGATCCGCGCCGCCGAGCCCCACGCGCGCGGATGGGACTTCTCGCGGGAATAGATCCCGTCCTCGGCACGCGCCCCCGAGTCCGTTCCCATCGATACGAGCGGGTGGGCGAGCGCCGTGCGGACGTCGGCGTCGCTCATCGAAAAGGTGACGCGGCCGACGTTCGCGTGGTCCGCGATCACGAGGTCCATGAGCGTGTCGAGCGGGTCCTTCTTTTCGTCTCGCGCGATCTCCGCGACCGTCCGCCCTTCGTATTTCTTGAGGTCCGGGTTCAGGACGGTCGTGATCAGGATCCGCGATCCCGGCTCGTCGCTCCAGTCCGGGTTCTCCCGGGGAAATTCCGCGCGTGTCCGCGCGCGCATCGCGGGATCGCGCAGGCGCTCCAGGAGCTTCTCCCGCCCCCCCTCGCGCACCCAGAGCGGCAGGCTGGCGTCGAGGCTGTTCGAGCTCGCCGCCCACGGATAGATGTCCGCGGAGACGTCGAGGCCTTCGGCCCGCGCCCCCTCGATGCGCGCGAGCACCGCCGGCATGCGGCCCCAGTTGCGCTTGCCCGCGGTCTTCAGGTGATAGATCTGGGCCGGAATCCGCGCCTCGCGGGCGATCCGGAATACCTCGTCGAGGCTTCCGTCGATCCCATCCCCCTCGTCGCGCTGGTGGGTGATGTACGTTCCGCCGTAGCGGGCCGCCACCTTCGCGAGCGCGATGATCTCGTCGGTCGAGGCGAAGCGGTCCGGCACGTACGCGAGGGACGTGGACAGCCCGAACGCGCCCTCTTCCATCGCCCGCGCCACCGCGGCTTCCATCGCGGCGAGCTCCTGCGGGGTTGCCGTCCGCTCGTCCTTGCCGATGACGAGATCGCGCACGCCGCCCGCGCCGACGAAGGTTCCGAGGTTGATCGCGGGGCGCGCGCGCTCGAACGCCTTCCAGTAGCCGGCGAGCGTCGTCCAGTCGGGCCTGACACCGTAGTGCGCCCAGGTTTCCTTCCCGTCCGCGAGCATCCGGGCGTTGACGGGCGCGATCGATTGCCCCTCCCCCGTGATCTCCGTCGTGATTCCCTGCGTGATCTTGCTCGCAGCGCGGTTGTCGACGAGAACGTTGTATTCGGACTGGCCGAGCATGTCGATGAAACCCGGCGCGATCACCAGGCGCGACGCGTCCACCCGGCGCTTCGCAGCGGCCCGCGACAAATCGCCGATCGCGGCGATCCGGTCTCCCACGACTCCGACGTCGGCCCGGAACCATGGCGCGCCGGTCCCGTCGACGACGCGGCCGCCGGCGAAGATCACGTCGAAGGTGGCGCCGGGCGCGTTCGCGATCGAAAGGGCCACTACGATCCGAAGGAGGCCCGCGATCACTTCGATCCGGTCTCGAAGACCTTGCCGTCCTTCATGACGAACTGGACGGATTCCAGGTCCGCCACGTTCTTCAGCGGGTCTCCCGGGACCGCGATGATGTCCGCGTACGCTCCGGGGGCAACCACCCCGATCTCTCCGGACATGTCGAGCATCTCGGCGCCTTTGGACGTGGCCGACTGGATCGCGGCCATCGGGGTCATCCCGAACTCGACCATGCGAGCGAACTCCCTCGCGATCGGCTCGCTCCACGAGAAGCCGCCCACGTCGGTTCCGAACGCGATCTTCACGCCGGCCCGGACGGCCTTCCGGAGCGACGGCCCGTGGAGCTCCACCCGCTTCCGGTCGCGCTTCCCGGCGGGCGTGTCCGCCGGCGCCCAGTGGTCGTAGTAGACGCTCATCGTCGGACAGAGCCACGTGCCCTGCTTCACCATCTGCGCGATTGCGCCGTCGTCGAGCCCCAGGCCGTGCTCGATCGAGTCGCAACCGCCGTCGAGAGCACGGTGCAGTCCGACGCCGTTGTACGCGTGGCACGCGACCTTCTTTCCCCACCCGTGGGTCTCGTCGACGATCGCGCGGATTTCCTCGAGGGTGAGCGTCGGCTGCGAGAAGAGGTTGCCCTGCTTGTCGAGCCACGAGCGGTGGGTCATGTAGACCTTGATCCAGTCGGCGCCGTGGTCGAGCTGCTCGCGGGCCGCCTTCCGCGCCTCGATCGGGCCGTCGACGATCTGGGCGCCCTTCGGGACCTCGACCTCAGGCGCGTAACCCTCGAGGTTGTAGCCGCCGGTCGTCGAAATCGCTCGCGTCACGACGAACATCCGCGGACCCGGGATGTATCCCTTCTCGATCGCCTGCTTGATGCCGACGTCGCCGTAACCCGCGCCCTCCGTCTCGACGTCGCGGATCGTCGTGAAACCCTGCGCGAGCGCACGGCGCGCGGCCGCCGTCGCCCGGGCCGCTCGGAACGCGAGGCCGTGCATCAGGAGCTGAGCGTCGTAGCCGCCCTCGGCCGGATCCTCTCCCTGGAGAAAGATGTGCGTGTGGCTGTCGATCAAGCCGGGCAGGACGGTCGCTCGCGAAAGGTCGATCACGATCGCGCCTTCCGGAACCTTCGTCGAGGCAGCGTCGCCGACCGTTTCGATCCGATTGCCGCGGACCACGATCACCTGGTCGCGCCGCGGCGCCGAGGAGCGGCCGTCGATGAGCGTGCCGGCGCGGATGACCGTGACCGCGTCGGACCGGGGGGCCGCCTGGCCGAGAGCGGAAACCGAAACGAGCAGGGGCAGCGCCAGAGCGAGAGTCGAAGCGCGGGTCGAAAGCATCACGACCTCCCTTCCACTACGAGAACGGCTGCGACAGTCTCTCTCACACCCGGATGGTAGAGTTCGCATTCCGAAGCCGTCTTCGTCGTTCGACGAAAGGAAGACCAGGTGTTCAACGACTCAGGAGTGCGTCCCATGCCTTTCGCGAGGAACGTACATTTTCAGCTCAAGAACGGAAAAGAGAGGGAGTTCACGGCCCTGTTCGAGAAAGAGGTTCTCCCCCTGCTGCGGAAGCAGGCCGGCTTCCGGGAGTACTTCACCCTCTTCCGGCCGAAACAGGTCCTGGGTATCAGCATCTGGGACGACCAGAAAAGCGCCGAGAAGTTCCATACGACCGCGTATCCGGCGATGCTCGTGAAGCTCGGCCCCGTGCTGGACGGCACTCCGAAGGTGGAGACGTACGACATCACCTCCAGCCGGCACTTCACGGCGGTTCGCTCGTCGTAGACTACTTTCCCGAATTCCCCGGAAATCCCGGCCAATCGGAGCGAATTGATGCTCAGCACGACGAAGCTCGGCAACCGCTACGAGGTCGCGGCCGAGCTCGGCCGAGGCGGCATGGGCGTCGTCTACCGGGCCCGGGATCCCCTTCTCAACCGCGAGGTGGCCGTCAAGCTGCTCGCGACGACCGAGCTCACGGCCGAGATCGAGGAGCGGTTCCAGCGCGAGGCTCAGATCGTCGCGCAGATGGATCACCCCGGGATCGTCCCGATCTACGACGTCGGGCGGCACGACGGCTCGCTCTTTTTCGTCATGCCGCTCGTGGAGGGGACGAACCTCCGCCGGATCCTGTGGGAGGGCTCGCTGCGCCTGGGCGAGGTGCTCGACATCGCGGTGCAGGTGGCGGACGCCCTCGAGTACAGCCACTCGCGCAACGTGGTCCACCGGGACATCAAGCCCGAAAACATCATGGTCACCCGCGAAGAGGGGGGCGCGCCGCGAGTCCGGGTCATGGACTTCGGCCTCGCGCACGCGTCGACCGAAAACCGGCTCACCAAGACGGGCACGCTCGTGGGGACGGTCACGTACCTCTCTCCGGAACAGGTCACGTCCCACGCCTTCGACGGGCGCTCCGACATCTACTCCGTCGGCACCGTCATGTACGAGTGCCTGACCGGCGAGCCGCCCTTCACCGGAGAGGTTCAGTCGGTGCTTTACCGGATCGTCCACGAAATCCCGCAGCCGCCGCGCGCGGTCGGCGCGGACATCCGGGAGGAGCTGCAGGACATCGTCCTCCAGTGCCTCGAGAAGGATCCGGGGCGGCGGCCGCAGAAAGCCGGCCAGCTGGCGGACGCGCTGCGGCGGCACCGGTCGAGCCTCCACAGCGGCGAGTTCGCGAAGGCCGTCGCCGGCAACGCGAGTCGGACTCTGCCGCGGCCTTCGGCCTCAGCCTTCGTGGGACGCGAGAAGGAGTTCGCCGAGCTCCAGCGCCGGCTGAACGCGGCCGTGTCGGGAGACTGCCAGTTCGCGGTGGTAGCGGGCGAGCCGGGCGTCGGCAAGACGCGGCTCCTCGAAGAGCTGAAGAAGCTCGTCTCGATGCGGAAGATCCGGGTCCTCTACGGCCGGTTCGTGGAGCAGGATCAGGCGTTTTCGTATCAAGGCTTCTGTGAGCTGATCCAGGACTTCTTCCGCTCCCGCGACTCGGGCAGCTCCGCCGCGGACCGTCCCGACTTTTCCGACCTGGCGCCCGACCTCCTGTCGCTCTTTCCGCTGCTGACCGAGATCCCGGAGCTTCGGTCGGCGGCGAGCGGGGACTCCCGAGTCGCCTCTCCCGCGATGGAGCGGAAAGCCGAAGATCGGATCCAGATCTTCGAACTGCTCGCGCGGACGCTGACGCGGATGGCGGCGGGGAAACCGCTCGTCCTCGTCCTGGAGAACCTCCACGCGGCGGAGGTGTCGATCGAGGGCCTCCAGTACATCGTCCGCCGCCTCGGCCCCACCCCGACCCTTCTGGTCGGAAGCTACCGGCAGACCGAGGTGGACAAGCGTCACCCGCTCGCGCGGATGCTCGACTCTTTCGCGGACGATCCCCGCTTCGTGTCCATCACGCTGGGGCCGCTGTCGCCGACGGAGCACCGCGCGCTGGTCGAGTCGGTCGTCGGCGCCCCCAACCTCTCCGGCGATCTCGCGAAACGCGTGTACGAGGCCACCGAGGGGAACCCGTTCTTCACGAAGGAGCTCCTCCGGTCGCTCATCGACTCCGGCGGGATCGCCCGGGACGACACGGGCGAGTGGAGCTTTTCGCAGGGGACCGGGATCTCGTCCGACGTGCTGCCCGCCACGATCCAGCAGGCCGTGGAAAAGCGGATCGAGCGCCTGCCCGAGGACCTCCGGGACCTTCTCTCGGTCGCCTCCGTGCTGGGACGGAGCTTCGAGTTCGGCGACCTCGAGGTCCTCGCGGAGGGCGCGCAGAAGGTCGAGGACTCGATCGACCGGCTCGTCCGCGAGGGCGTCTTCGAGGAGGAGCGCGAGGCCCGCGGCGACCGCCTTGCGTTTTCGAGCGGAATCGTGCGCGACGTGCTGTACGGCGCGCTCTCGCGGCGCAAGCGCCGGTCGCTCCACCGCAAGTACGCGGACCTGATCGAACGCCGGTACGCCGGCCGGCTCGAGCGCATCTACCCCGAGCTCCTCCATCACTTCTCGCAGGCGGACGTTCCCGAAAAGACGGTCGAGTACGGGCTGAAGCTCGCGCGCAAGTCGCTGGACGCGTTCAGCGCGGACGACGCCAGCCGCGCCGCGAAGACCGCTCTGGAATACCTCGAGGACGAGGAGTGGAGCGGCGACCGCTCTCTCGAGGGCGACGCGCGGCTGCTACTTGCCGAGGCGCAGCGCATTGCCGGCAACTCGGATGGCGCGCTGCGCGAAGCGGAGAGCGCGGTCCGGGTCCACGAACGCGAGCGGCAACCCGAGAAGGCGATCGCCGGAGTCCTCTTCGCGGCGGAGACCGCCTGGCAGGGGCGACGGACCGAAGAGACCCGGCGATGGGCGGAGCGCGGGCTGGATCTCGCGCGCGCCGCCGGGACGACCGAGCCCCTGACGAAACTGCTGTCGCTCGCGGCCACGGTGGCGAACCTGCGCGGCGAGTACTCGAAAGCCGCCGCGTACCTGGCGGAAATCGACCGGCTGACGCCGCGCGAGAAGGTGCAGGAAGAGGTCATCCCGAGCGGAGGCAACCTGGTGGTTGCGCTTTCCAACCCGATCGCCTCGATCGAGCCGGGCGACTACGAGACCACCGAGGAGCACGAGGTCGTCGCGAACGTCTTCGAAACGCTCGTCACCACCGACCCGCAGGGCGGTCTCGTCCCCCTGCTCGCCGAGAAGTGGTCCCTGGAAGAGGGTGGGCGGACATTCCGGCTCCGCCTCCGGCCGGAGGCCGCGTTCTCCGACGGCGCCGCCCTGACCGCTCCCGCCGTGAAGCGCTCCTTCGAGAGGTCCATCCGGCTCTCGCGGCAGGCCATGCCGGCCGCGTTCGCCGCGATCTCGGGGATCGAAGAATTTCTCGAAGGAAAAACGGACGCCGTCACCGGCATCACCGCCGTTTCCGAGTCGGAGGTCGCGATCCGGCTGCGCGACGCGCTCCCGGTCTACCCCGCTTTCCTGACGGACGGCCGCACGTCCATCGCCGAAGCCGCCGCGGGCGACGATGGAAAAGAATCCGTTCGGGGGACCGGACCGTTCGTCGTCGCGTCGCACGCGGCCGACCGCGCGGTGCTCGAAAAGAACGCGGCCTACTGGAAGGACTCCCCCCCGCACCTCGACCGGATCGAGTTCCGGGCGGCCCTCCCCGCCACAGCCATTGCCGCGGGGCTCCGCTCCGGCGAGTACGACCTGGCGCGCGACCTCCTGCCGCAGGACCGCGAGGCGATCCTCCGCGATCCCCGCTTCCGGTCGGGGCTCGTCGAGACCCCCAAGAAGAACACCTATTTCGCGGTCTTCAGCCGTTCCGGCGCCGCTGCCGACAATCCCGTTCTGCGCCGCGCCCTGTCCGACGCGGCGCGCGCGCGCGACTTCGTCTGGGGAACGCTCGGCCGCTTCGCTCTGCCGGCGACCGGAATCATTCCTCCCGGGATCCTGGGCCACGACCCGGGCCGCCGGCTGCCCCACGCGTCGCGCGAGAAAGCGGCGGAGCTGGTGCGGTCCGCGGGGCTGCCGCTGCCGGTGCGCCTCCGGGCGGCGGTGCATCCGATCCTCCAGGACCAGTACGGCGCGCTCACGACGTCGCTCCTCTCGAGCTGGGCGGAGCTCGGCGTCGAGGTGACGGTCGCGACGAAGAACATGTCGGAGTACCTGGAGTCCTGGAACGAAACCGCCGGGTTCGACCTCTTCCTCGGTCGCTGGATCGCGGACTACGAGGATCCCGACAACTTCACCTTCACGCTCTTCCACTCGGACAACGGGCGCCTGCGCCGCTATTTTTCCTCTCCCGAGTCCGACCAGATCCTGGAGGAGGCCCGGCGCGAGAGCCGCCCCGGCGCCCGCGAGAGCCTTTACCGGAAGTTCGAGAGCCTCGTCCTCGAGTCGGCCATCCTCATTCCGCTGTTTCACGACGTGGACTACCGGATCGCGGCTCCCAACGTGCGCGGCATCGTGCTCCGGAGCACCGCGCCCTTCGTCAACTACACCGAGGTGGGAAAGGCGGCGACGGCCGCGGCTTCCGTTTCTCCGGCCCGCGCGGCAAGCGGCGTTCTCCAGGTGCCGATCGCGGGCGTCGTGCGCAGCCTCGACCCGTCGCTGACCGAGACGGTCGAGCAGGGCGAGGTGCTGCCGACCGTCTTCGAGGGGCTCCTCCGCGAGACCGAAGGCGCGCAGGTCGTGCCGTGGCTCGCCTCGGAGGTGTCGGTCGAAAACGACGGCCTTCGCTACCGGTTCCGCCTGCGCCCGGGAATCCGGTTTCACGACGGACGCCGTCTCACGGCTCGCGATGTGCGCTATACCTTCGAGCGGCTCCTCTCGAACACGGAGAGCGGCCGGCGGTGGGCCCTCGCGCCGATCCGGGGGGCCAAGGCGCTCCTCGACGGAGAATCCGTGGCTCTCGAGGGGTTCCACATCGTCTCTCCGACGGAGTTCACGATCGACCTGGAAAAGCCGATCTCCTTCTTTCCGGTCCTGATCTCGGACCACGTCGCGTCGATCGTGCCGGAGGGCACCGCGGTCTTCGGCAAGAGCTGGCGGGAAGGGACCGTGGGAACCGGACCGTTCCGCGTCGTCAGCTTCGAGCCCGGCCGCCGCCTGGAGCTCGAGCGCAACTCGCACTACTGGCGCGAGGGGTATCCGCGGAGCGAGGGCATCGTGTTCCGCTTCGGCGTCCAGCCCGAGGAGATGCGTTCCGAGTTCCTGGCAGGCCGCTTTTCCGTGGCGTCGGACCTCCTTCCGCGCGACGCGGAGACCCTGCGGCAGGACCGGCGGTACGCGTCCGGTTACCAGGAGTCCCCGCGCCTCTCGACGTACTTCGTGGCGTTCAACGTTCACCGCCCCGCGTTCCAGGACCGGGAGGTGCGCCTCGGCTTCCGCCGCGCTGTGGAGGTTCCGGCGCTCGTGCGCCGCACGCTCGGCCGCCTCGCGATTCCGGCGAGCGGGCTCATCCCTCCGGGCCTGCTCGGCTACGCGCACGCGGCGGAGCGGACGGACAAGGCTGTTCCATCCCGGCCGGCGGAGCAGCCGTCGTCGGACAAAACCATCTCCCGCGAGACGGTCGAGGTGACGGCGCTCATCCACCCGTCGTTCATGGGCGAGTACGCCGCCCTCCTGAAGGAGCTGAACGAGATCTTCCGCGACATGGGCTTCCTGATCCGCCCGCTGAACTCGACGATGGCGGAGTACGTCGAGATGCGGAAGAAGCACGACATGGACCTCGTCATCGGCCGGTGGGCCTCCGACTACCCCGACGCCGACACGTTCGTCTACGGGGTCATGCAGAGCGAGGAAGGATTCATGGGCCAGTTCTGCGGATGCCCCGAGATCGACCAGCTCGCCGAGCGCGGAAGGGCCGAGATCGACCCGCGGATCCGCCACTCGATCTACCGGCAGGTCGAAGAGGTGATCGCGCGGGATGCCCTGCTCGTGACGCTCTTTCACGAGCAGGTCTACCGCTTCGTCCAGCCGGACGTCGAGGGGCTCTCGCTGGGGTTCTCGCTCCCCAC
>JBBQKV010000062.1:0-15757 GCA_038327245.1 Acidobacteriota bacterium | reverse complement strand
TCTTCGTCGATCAGGCGCCCGGTGTCGTCGTAGCCCACGGCGCGCACGGTCTGCTTCAGCGGCAGGTTCCCGAGGTCGATCTCGACCGAGTAAGGCGGCCGATTCCGCGCCAGCAGGAGCTTGTCGGCCAGGTAGAACTCGACCCGCGTGATCGGAGGCTCGACCTCCGCCTCGAGCCGGAGGAGTCCGACCGGCGCCTCGCGCGAGGGCGGCAGGATCTTCAGCTTCGACGCCCCGGTCTCCGCGGCTTCGCGGGGCTCCCCCTCGTCGGCGATGACGATCGCCTCCGCCTCGGGCAGCGTTCCGGCTTCGGTCGGCGCCATGTCCGGCCGGAACGTCATGCCGACCTCGGGCACGGAGAGGTCGACCGTGCCTTCGCCGACCTCCCGGCCGGTGGGATCGGTCACGACGAGCTTCAAACGGTAGTTGCCGGGCAGAACCGGGCGGAGAAACGAGTAGGTGAACGCGCGGCCGTCGGTAATGTCCCCGGCGACGGGATATCGGAACGCCTCGACCATGTCGGCGCCGCGGCTGAACGTCCCGCGCAGCTCGCCCGCGAAGGCGCGCACGCCGTGCGACGCCGCTGCTTTCGAGAGCTCGGGGGACGAGAGCTTGATCCTCACGACGGTTTTCTTGCCCGCCATCCCCAGGTATTCGGCGGTGACCTCGAGCGGAAACCGCCCGGCGGCGGTCTTCAACTCCGTCTTGCGGGTCTGGGCGGACACGAGCATCGCCGGGAGGAGGACGAGCGAGAGAGCGGGGAAAACGAGTTTTCGGAGCATCTCGGGAATCCGAACCGGGGAACGGGGCGCGGTCATTCCCGCGGAAAGAGGTCTTAAGGGGACGCTGAGACGAGATCCCGCCCGGCGCTGCCGTCCGGCGCGTCCGGCGCGATGGGCACCGCCTGGTCGAAAAACTCCTGGACCGCCTCGCGGAAGGCCGCGGGCGTCGCCAGCTCGCTGATCCGGACCCTCAGCGCCCGGCCGTTTTCGAGACCATGGGTGTACCAGCCCGTCATCGTGCGGAGCTTGTGGAGCGCGGCCCGCGGATCGGGAATCATCCGCTCGATCTCACCGAAGTGCCAGAGCATCAGGTCCCGGCGCTCGAGCGCGGTTGCTTCGCGCGGAGTCGTCCCTGCGAGCAGATCCGCGGTCTGTCGGAAGATCCAGGGGTTCTTCATCGAGGCGCGGCCGATCATGACGCCGTCGCAGCCGGTCTCGCGCATCATCGCGACGGCATCCGGCGCCGTTTCGACGTCGCCGTTCCCGACCACCGGGATCGAGAGGTGCTGCTTGAGCTGTGCGATCTCGCCACGGTCCGCGCGCCCCGTATACATCTGCCGCGCGGTGCGCGCGTGCATCGCCACGGCCGACGCGCCCTCGTCCTCGCAGATCCTCCCGAGGTCGAGGAAGTTCCGCCGCGACTCGTCGAGTCCCAGCCGGAACTTCACCGTCAGCGGAATGGTCAGGCGGCGCTTGACCTCGCGGACGATCCGCCTCGCCAGCGGGAGGTCGCCCATCAGAGCGGCGCCCGCGCAGCCCTTGAGGACTTTGTTCGCCGGACAACCCATGTTGATGTCGCACACGTCCGGCGCGAGCGCCTCGACGATGTCGGCGGCCGCGGCCATTCGATCCGGATCCGAGCCGTAGATCTGGATCGAGAGCGGCCGCTCCTCCTCCGAGAAGAAGAGCTTCGCGAGCTGGCGGGCATTACCGCGGGTGATTGCCTCCGAGGAGATGAACTCCATGGTCACGAGGCCCACGCCGCCGACCCGCCGGAGCATCAGCCGATAGAGGTGATCCGTGATTCCCGCCATCGGGGCGAGGATCAGCGGCGGGTCGACGGAGACGGTTCCGAGGCGCATGGAACCTGCTATTTTAGCTTTTGCGGGATGGGACTCGGCCGGCGGAAACGTTCGAGCTGGTATCCGCGCCGGCGTTTTCCCGGAGGTTCATCATGGCGGTCCCCGGTGGGAGGGTACTCGGGTCGGATGAGGGCGTCTGGATCCACACCCGCCGGTTCGATCTCGTTTTCCTGACCCTTTCCGGCGTGCTGGTCTTCCTGCCCTATCTCTCGTACGGCCTGCTCCAGCGGTTCGGAGCTTCGCCGGCCACGGCGAGCCTGATCATCGGCCTCGGCGTCACCCTGCTGGTGGGCGGACCGCACATGTACTCGACGTACCTGCGGACCGCGCTGGAGCCGCGCTTCCGCGCCCGCTTCGGCTTCCTGGCGTACCTGCCGCTGATCGTGATCCCGGCGATCGTGGTCGTCGGGGCGCTCCACGCCTTCCTCTTCCTGCTCACGTTCTTCTTTTTCTGGGCGTCGGTGCACGTCACGCACCAGGCGCAGTGGATTTCGGAGACCTACCGCCGGAAGGCCGCGGGCCACGTGTCGAACCTGGATCGGCTGCTCGACGGGGCCGTCATCCTGGGCGCTCTCTACACCGTGGCGATCTACAGGTTCGTCGAGAACCGGTTCGCGCTCGGCCGGAACACTCTGCTTTTCCCCGACTTCCTCAAACACCGGTCGGTGGCGATCGCGTTCACCCTCGGGTTCGCGGCGCTCTTCCTCGTTTACGTGTTTCGCACGATCGGGGAGATCCGGCGCGGCGAGGCGAGCGTCCCGCGCCTCCTCTTCATGGCGTTCACGGTCGCTCTCGCGTTTGTGATCCCGCTCTTCGACAACCTGGACGTCGCCTTCCAGGGATTCAACACGTGGCACTCGCTCCAGTACCTGGCGCTGACCTGGTTCATCCTTTCGCGCAAGGCAGCGCGCGGGGACGCCCAGGGGCCGGTCACCCGCAAGCTCGCGGGCGTCGAACACACCGGCGCGTTCTATGGGGCGATGATCGGGGCGACCCTCTTTTCCGGCGCGATCTACCTGGTTCTCTGGAAAGGGCTCGGGTTTGCGCAGGACAAGAGCTACTACGTGGTCGTGCTCACGTTACTCCTGATCCACTACTTCTACGACCACTTCCTGTTCCGAGAGTTCGGGACGCTCGAGGAGACGAGTCAGGTATCCGGTTTGAGGTCCCGAACCCCTGAGCCCTATTTCGACAGCTTCTCGTAAGAGTCCACCTTCTCGTAATTCTTCGGCGGTCCGAACAGCTTCTCCGGCGCCCCCACCTTCACGTCGAGGAGCTGCGTGTCCGTGAATGCCTGGTACTCGTCACCCGCGTCCTTCCTGGAGTGCTGGATGCGCACGACCAGCCGGGCGAGATCCCGGGCGACCCAGATGGTCGCGAGGTCGCCCGACGGAAGGGTCAGCTCCCAGCGCTCGCAGGGGTGGAGACCATGAGTGCCGTCGTCGATCCTCCGGATCTTCCCGTGGAACCGGTCGGCGTACGCCGCGGGATCGAATGCCGGCTGCAGGGGGTAGCCCGGCACGGCTTCGTCGGTCGGCCCCCAGCCGCTCTCGAAGATCCGCCGCGTCGAGGGACGGAATTGCCACGACTTGTGCAGGTCGGGCCGGACGATCCGGACGATCTCGGAGCCGTCTACGGTCCCCGTGACCCGGACCCACTCGCCGCGCACCGCGATCTCGAAACGATCCTCTTTCGAGTAGACGAGAATCCCCCGGTACCCGTCGCGGGCCACCGTCCTCGGCCCGCCGCAGTGGAGCGCCGCGGCGACCGCCGCCGCGAGGGCGCCCGCCGCGAGGAACGACCGTTTCCGCATTCCGCCATTCTCTGACGGGCGGCGCGGAATCGCTGAGAGAATGGGGGCGTAGTTCGAGAGTGTGTGGTTTTGAGCTCTCCGCTGAGAGCTGACGACGGGGAACTCGAAAAGATGCCTTCCATCCCGCTCGAGCGATATCCCGGCCTGCCGCCGCTCTTCCTCGACTTCGCCCGGGGCGGGAGTCCCCTCTATCCGGACCCTCCGACGATCGACGCCGCCGGACTCCGGGGGCGGGAAATCCTGGCGCAGGCGGATCGGACGAGGCTCTCCCCGGGAGCCTATCGGTTTCGCGGGGAGGCCGGACGGAAGGCGGCGGAGGACCTGGCCGCCGGAAGAGCCGTGGCGGTTCTCGCCGGCCACCAGGTCGGACTTCTCACCGGACCGCTCTACACGCTCGTCAAGGCGTTCGACGCGATCGCCCTGGCCCGGCAGCTCTCCAGCCGGGGGATTCCCGCCGTGCCGGTCTTCTGGGCTCTGACCGACGATCACGACCTGGAAGAGGTCGCGCGCACCGCGAAGCCCGGCCCCGACGGGCCGAAGAGTTTCCTCCTCGAGGGCGCGGACCGATCGAACCGGAGGCCGGTGGGCCGTCTCCCGCTGCCGGAGGGGATCCGCGGGATCCTCGACGCGTTCCGGGAGGAGGGGGACGCCGAAGATCGGTTCCTGGAGGTGTTCGCGCGGCGCTACGCCCCCGGAACGACTTATGGGGACGCTTTCGTCGAGAGCCTGCTCGACCTGGCGGAGGGCGAGCCGCTCCTCGTCGTCGATCCCCTGGGCGAAGAAGTCGCGGCCGCGGCCCGCCGGCTCTTCACGACGGGCCTCGAACGGCGGACCGAGGTCGGAGAGGCGCTCTCCCGGGTCGCGGCCGAGATCCAGTCCGTCGGGCGGGAGCCCTCGGTCCCCTTCCGGCCGGAAGTCTTTCCGTTCTTCGTCATCGAGGACGGCGGCCGCCGCCGCATCGAACCGGCCGAGCTCGAACGGGTCGGAGAGCGCGTGGCCCGCGGAGAGTTTCCGGTTTCGGCGGACGTCCTGACGCGACCGGTGCTGAAGTCCCTCGTTCTGCCGGCGGCGGCGAGCGTCCTGGGGCCGAGCGAGATCGCGTACCACGCCCAGTCGCTCCGGCTCTTTCCGATCTTCCACGCCACCCGCCCGATTCTCGTGCCGCGCACTTTCGTCGTGCTCCGCGGACCCGCCGAGCGGCGCGCCAGTAACGCCCTCGGTATTCCGGACGAGGATCTCCTCACCCCGGGCGCCGCGGCGCGCACGACTGTCTCGCTTCCGCAGGCGGACCGCGTCGCCGAGATCGCCCGGCGCCTCGACGCCGAGCTCGCCACGCTCTCCCCCGACGTCGAGAAACTGGATCCCACCCTCGCCGGGTCCCTGGAAACCGCGCGCCGGAAGGCGACGTATCAGCTCGAGCAGCTGGGAGAGCGCATGCGCAAAGCCGTCGAACGGAAAGACGAGGTCGCCCAGAACCGCCGAAGGAGGCTGGAGACGATGCTCCTGCCGGACGGACAACCGGCGGAGCGCGTCTACCCGCCGCTCGTTTTTCTCCACACCTGGGGCGAGAGGCTCCTGGAGTCGCTCCGCGCGGCGGCGGGTAGCGGCGGCCGCGAGGTCACGATCGTGGACCTGGACGGCCCGGCGGAGTCCCAGACGAGGGCGAGCCATGCCGGTTGACGTTCTCGCGATCGCCGCGCATCCCGACGACGTCGAGCTGACCTGCGCCGGAACGCTCGTCCGCTTGAAGACGCAGGGCCGGCGCTTCGGGATCGTGGACCTGACGCGCGGCGAGCTCGGCACCCGCGGAAGCGACGAGATCCGGCGGCGCGAGGCGGAGCGGGCGGCGGAGATCCTCGGCGCGGAATTCCGGGAGGCGCTCGATTTCGGAGACGGCCGCGTCGCGGGAACGCGCGAGCAGGAGCTTGCCCTCATCGACGTGATCCGCCGCGAGAAGCCGCGCCTCGTCATCACCTCTTATCCGGAAGACCGGCACCCCGACCACGCGCGCGCCGGCCGGCTCGTCACCGACTGCGCGTTTTACGCGGGCCTCCGGAAGGTCGAGACGAGCCATCCCGCGCACCGGCCCCAGATCACGATCTACTTCTCGACCAACTTCGTGCAGGAACCCGACTTCATTGTCGACGTCACGGCGGCGATGGAGACCCGGCGTGCCGCGATGCGCTCCTTCGAGAGCCAGTTCTACCGGCCGGATTCGGTGGAACCCCAGACCATGCTTTCGCAGACCAGCTTTCTCGACGCGATGGAGGGGCGGGCGCGCCACTACGGCTTCCTGATCGGCGTCGAGTTCGGCGAGGGCTTCACCTCGAGGCGTCCGCCCCGGATCGACGACGTCGTCGCCGCGTTCGAGGGGTTCGAGGCGGGGTTCTGACGGCCGGGTCTCCGGCTCATCCATGAAGATCGGAATCACCTGCTACCCCACGTACGGCGGAAGCGGCGTCGTCGCGACGGAGCTCGGCCTGGCGCTGGCGGAGCGGGGAGACGAGGTGCACTTCATCGCCTACGACCTCCCGTCGCGACTGGCGCTCCCTCGACCCCGGGTTTACTTCCACGAGGTCGTCTCGCCGACGTATCCTCTCTTCGTCTCCCCGCCGTACACGCTCGCGCTCGCGACGAAGATGGCCGAGGTCGGCAAGCACGCGCGGCTCGACCTACTCCACGTCCACTACGCGCTGCCGCACGCGATCTCCGCGATCCTCGCGAGGGAAATGAGCGACGGCAACGGGATCCGCCTGAAGGTGGTCACGACGCTGCACGGGACCGACATCACGATCGTCGGTCAGGACCGTTCCTACCTGCCGATCACGCGCTGGGGCATCGAGCAGAGCGACGCAGTGACGGCGGTTTCCCGTTACCTGACGGACGTGACGATGCGCGAGCTCGGCCCCCGCAAGTCGATCGAGACGATCCCAAACTTCATCGACCCGCGGCGGTACTCGCCGGACGGCGCCTCCGCATACGCGCGCACGCTCGTGAAGGAGGGCGAGGCGGCGGTCATCCACATCTCGAATTTTCGGCCCGTCAAGAGAGTCCCCGACGTGCTGAAGGCCTTCGACCGGATCCGGCGCAAGACTCCCGCCCGTCTCCTGATGATCGGGGACGGCCCGGAACGGTCCGCCGCGGAGCGTCTGGCGCGCCAGCTCGGATTCGATGGGTCCGCGACCTTCCTCGGAAACGTCGCTGCTGTCGAGACGGTGCTGCCGGTCGCAAGAGTGATGCTCTTGCCCTCGGACTCCGAGTCGTTCGGCCTCGCCGCGCTGGAGGCGATGGCGTGCGGCGTGCCGGTCATCGGCGCGGCGGCGGGAGGTCTTCCGGAAGTCGTTCTCCACGGAACCACCGGCTTCCTCCTCCCGGTCGGGGACGTCGACGGGATGGCGGAGGCCGCGCTGGAGCTCCTCGGCGACCCCGAGAAATGGAAGCGATTCTCGGCCGAGGCGCGGCGGCGCGCAGTGGAGGAGTTCCCGACCGAAGGGATCGTTTCGAGGTATCGAACGCTCTACGAGAAGACGCTCGGCTGAGGCCGGGGGCGGGTCGGACGCCGGACGGTCAGATCCGCGAGCGCACGGTCGCGCTCGGCGGGTGTACAGAATGCAGCCCGCCAGGAGTTTTCGGCGAGGAGGCGCATTGTCCGCTCGCCGAACCCGAACCGGTCCCGCAGGAGGTCGTGCTCGCGTGCGGTGGTCGTCCCGAAGATGAGCGGGTCGTCCGCGCCGATCGCGACCCGGACTCCCGCGTCGAGGAGTCGGGGAAGCGGATGGGTTTCGAAGCTCGCTGCGGCGCCCGTCGCGACGTTGCTCGTCGGGGCCACCCAGAGCGCGGTCGATTCGTCCGCCAGCCGCTCCAGGAGGCGCTCGTCGAGCGCGGAGGCGATCCCGTGATCCACCCGGTCCGGGCGGAGATGGTCGAGCGCTTCGGAGAGGGAGTCGGCGCCGCCCCACTCCCCGGCGTGAACGGACGTCCGCAGGCGGAGCGCGCGGGCCCGCGCGTAGACGCCCGCGAATGCCGCCGCGGGAACCGAGCCCTCGTCGCCGCCCAGGCCGAAGCCCACGACCGACGGAAGAGAGGTCCTCTCGTGGAGGTCCAGGACCCGCTGCGCGGATTCGGGTCCCCACTGCCTCACCGCGTCGAGGAGGATCCGGCACGGCGTGTCGCCCGCCGCCTCGGACTCGCGGAACCCGCGGTCGATTTCGGCGAGGCACGCCGCCGCGTCCAGCCCCATCCGCGTCGCGATTTCGGGGGAGACATAAATCTCGGCGTAGGACACTCCCCCGGCGGCGAGCGATCCGGCAATCGCGCGCGCGGCCTCGCCGTAGTCGAGCGGCGACCGGAAGAGGCGGCAGACCTCGGCGTACAGGGCCAGAAAGCCGGCGGAGTCCCGGACCGCCGACCGCGCGGATTCGAAACTCCCCGGATCCGCGAAGTCGTGGTGCGCCCGGCGGGCCAGCGCGTTCACGGTCTCGACCGGAAGGGAGCCCTCGAAATGAAGGTGACAGTCCGCAAGCCGGTAGGAAGAGGTCACGGGAGTGGGCGCCGCGACGATCCTAGCAGTCTGCGAGCGGCATCGCGCGGCCCCCGGAGAGAACCTTTTGAGCAGGGGTACGTTAATCTAGCCGGAATGCGAAAAGCTCTCCTCGTCCTGGCTCTCCTGGCCGCCGCTTCGGTGGCCGTGGCCGAGGACGAGGTCTTCGACAAAGCCTTTTCGATGCAGGGCGTTTCGAAGGTCTCGGTCGAGAACGTCAACGGCAAGATCGAGGCGGCGGCGTGGGACCGTCCGTACCTCAAGGTGCGCGCGGTCAAAACGGCCCACGGGGGCCGGTCCAGCGAGACCCTGCGGCTGACCGAAATCCGGGTCCGGAAGGTCGGGGACGAGATCCGCCTCGAGACCGTCAACCCGCGCCGCCGCCGGCTCTTCGGGTTCCTCGACTTCGGCTGGTCGAACGCCCACGTCGACTACGAGATCCACCTTCCGGCGCTCACCCAGGCGCGCCTCGAGACCTGCAACGGCAAGGTCATCGCGACCGGCTTCGGCAACTCCATCGCCTGCGACGCGGTCAACGGCTCGATCGAGCTGACGGACATCTTCGGGCCCGTCCGGGCCACGACCGTCAACGGCTCGGTTCGAATCGTCTTTCGCGGGGCGCTCAAGGAGTCCCGCGTCGAGACCGTCAACGGCAGCGTCGACGTCGCCTTCGCGCGGGCGTCCTCGATCCGCTACAACCTCGAAACCGTCAACGGGCGGATCGAGGGAGACTTCGACATCCCGGTCGAAGGCAAGTTCGGACCGAAGGAAGCGCGCGGCAGCTACAACGGCGGCGCCGAAAGCCTCCGCTGCGAAACGGTCAACGGGTCGATCCACCTCAAGGCGAACTAGCCGACCGAGCTGTCAGCTGTCAGCTGTCAGCTGCTGTTATCGTTCGATCTGTCGATGGGGAACGAGCGCGCCTCCCGTCCGATGCTGATCCTCTCCTACCTCGCTTTCCTGGGGGTCATCCCGCTGGTCTTCGCCCGCGAGGATCCGGAGGTTCGGTGGCACGCAAGGAACGGCCTTCTCCTCTTCGCAGAGGTGACAGCGGTCGCGCTCGTCGCCACGCTGGCGGGGGCGCTGTTGCCGGCGCTCGGCCTCTTCTCGGTGATCCTGATGTACCTGGTACTGGTCCTCTACACGTTCATCGCGATCCTCGCGATCGTGAAGGCTCTCGACGGCCAGCGACTGCTCGTCCCCGGCGTTTCGAGGCGTGCGCGCGTATAGAGAGGGTCCGGCGGCGAACGGGTCCTTCCGCGCGGCGATCGTCCTCGCGGCCCTGATCGGGTTCGCGGCCGGCGACTCGTTTCGTCCCCCGCCCGATCAGGCCACCGCGAAGGCGGGCGTCGCCGCGATCGACGCGTACCGCGCGACCGTCGGCTCGCTGCTGAACCGGAGCGGCATCGTCCGGTGCCGATTCGAGCCCACGTGCTCGGCGTACGGCCGCGAGGCCATCAGCCGTTACGGGTCGCCCCGGGGGTTCGTCCTCACGGCGCGCCGGATCCTGAGGTGCCGTCCCTTCGCCCGGGGCGGATGGGACCCGGTGCCGTGAAGTAAAGAGGCGGGTGCAGACCCCTGCGGGATCTGTCCCCGCGGCGTCTACTGGCGCTGGCCCACGAAGGCGAACGCGTCCTGGGTCCGGTTGTCGAGCGTGTACGCCGCGGCGAGGACGCCGCCGCTCGAGAAGGCGGGCGCCGTTTCCTTCACCGCGACCGTGATGCGCAGTCCCGGGATCTGTGGCGCCCCGACCGTCGCGAGGATCGGCCCCAGGCGCAGGAGCGAGCCCGCCGCGACGGTGTAAGTCCGCGTCCCGCCGTAGATCTCGGCGGTGACCGGATCGATCACCCGCACCTCGATCGGGAGAGTGACGCTCGACGTGTTCGTGACGTCCAGGTTCGTTCGGAAGTTTGCGTCACCCGAGTTCAGGCCGAAGATCTGCAGGACGTTGACGCCGTCGGAGGCGCCGGACTTGCGGGTCAGGGACTCGGTCGCCGGGATCGCGGGGACGAAAAACCCGAAGGTGCCGCCGGGCGCGGCCGTGTAGATCCGGCCGGCGCCCAGGATCGGAGCGCTCGACTGCCACCGGAGCGCCCCGACGACTCCGTCTCCGGCGGGCACCGTCGCGAGTGTGACGTCCGGAAAGAACTTCGTCTCCCGCGGCGCGAGCGTGATCGGGGCGGAATTGACGGGCGCGGCCGGGGATGCGCCGTCCCCCACGGCGGGAGCCAGCGTGAGCGTCACCGCGACGGTCGCCGCGGTGTCGGGATTGAACAGCCAGACGTCCGTGCGGAACAGCGACTGGAACTGGCCCTGCACCCGACCGGCGGTGATGAACCATCCGTTGGTCGTCGCGGGTGAATAGAACGCCCGCGCCGACGCGGCGCACAGCAGGAGAGCGACGGCCAGACCGGTCGCGAGCGGACGACAGCGCATGGGAACCTCCGTTGGAGGAGAGACGATTCCGAAGGTCGAAGAGGTTACCGGGGGGGGAAAGGTGGTGCCGTCGGCCGGACTCGAACCGGCATGGGTTACCCCATACGCCCCTCAAACGTACGTGTCTACCAATTCCACCACGACGGCACGGCTACGGCTTGGCGGGACCTCCCGGAGGATTGACCGGCGCCGGCGGCGGCGCGGCCGGCGCGCCGGTTGCCGGCTGTGGCGCGGGCGCCGGGACGACTGCACCCGCGGGCCGCTGCACCGGCGGAGCCGGTTGAGTCGCGGCCTTCGCCGGAAGCGTCTTGACCACCGACGAGCGGGGCCGCGCTTCGAGCACGGTCAGAAGAAGCGCCAGCACGATGAAACCGATGAAGGCGCCGGTCGTCAGCTTGTGCAGGAGCGTGGTGGCGCCGCGCGCGCCGAACGCAGTCTGGCTGCCGCCGCCGCCGAACGCGCCGGCAATGTCCGCTCCCTTCCCCTGCTGGAGGAGCACCACCAGGATGAGAAAGAAGCAAACGAATATGTAGACCGCGATCGAAGCGATGTAAATGACCTGCAAGGGACCTCCGCCAAAAAAGGGCAGGAGAGTCTACCGACGCCCGCGCGGGGGGTCAAGCCAGGGCGGACTCCGCGATCGCGGCGAACGTCGCGGCCTGCAGGCTCGCGCCTCCCACGAGGAACCCGTCGATCCCGCCGCCCCGGAGGAGCTCCCCCGCGTTGCCGGGGTTGACCGAACCCCCGTAGAGGACCCGGAGATCGCGCCGGCCCGCGAGGATGGTCCGGAGGCCGGTCGCCGCGGCCGCGGAGTCCGCGGGCGTTGCCGCCACGCCGGTCCCGATGGCCCAGACCGGCTCGTAGGCGACGACGAGAGGCTGATCCTCCGAGTCATCGGCCAGCGCCCGGGCCTGCCGGGCGAGGGTCTCCAGGGTCGAACCCGCGGCCCGCTCCCGCGGCGTCTCGCCGACGCAGTAGATGGGGACGAGGCCGGACTCACGGGCCCGGGCGAGCTTGCGCGAAAGGAGGGGACCGTCTTCCCCGAAGAGCGTGCGCCGCTCGGAGTGGCCGACGATGACGTACCGGCAGCCCGCCTCCGCGATCATCGAGCCGGAGACCTCTCCCGTGAACGCGCCCGCGGCATGGTCCGACAGGTTCTGGGCGGCGAGAACCCACCGTCCCCGCGGGTCCCGCGCGGCCTCGAGGGCCGTGTACGGGGGCGCCAGAACCAGCTCCGCTCCCTCGAAACCATCGCCGATCCTGGATCCGAGATCCTGCGCGTACGCGCGCGCCTCTCCTCGGGTCAGGTTCATCTTCCAGTTCGCGACGAACATCGGTCTCATCGGCCCGTGTCCCGTGTCCCGTGTCCCGTATCCCGTGTCACGCGAGGGCGTCGATCCCGGGCAGCCGTCCGCTCGCGAGAAACTCGAGCGACGCGCCGCCGCCCGTCGACACGTGCGTGAATCGGTCGGCCACGCCTGCCTCCATCACCGCGGCCACGCTCTCTCCGCCGCCGACCACCGTGATGGCGTCGGACTCCGCGAGAAGCAGCGCGAGCGCCCGCGTGCCCCGGTCGAACGGCGGCTTCTCGAAGACTCCGAGCGGGCCGTTCCAGAAGATGGTGCGCGCCGGCTCGAGCAGCCGCTCGAACTGTTCGAGCGTCGCCTGTCCGACGTCGAGCGCCATCGCGTCGTCCGGGATCTTCGAGATACCGACCGTCCGGGCGTGAGCGCCGTCGTCCGGAGATTTCGCGACGACGAAGTCCGAGGGGAGGGCGATCTCTTTCCGGTTTGCCCGGCAGAAGTCGAGGATCTCGCGCGCCACCGGAACCTTGTCCTCTTCCAGGAGCGAACGGCCGACGGAGAGACCGATCGCCCGGACAAAGTGGTTCGCCATCCCTCCCCCGATGAGCAGGGTGTCCGCACGCCGGGAGAGCACCCGCAGAGTTTCGAGCTTCCCGGAGATTTTGGCTCCGCCGAGGATCGCCGCGAACGGCCGCTCCGGATCGAGGAGCCGCGACAGCTCGCGCACCTCCTTCTCCAGCAGGAACCCCGCGCCGTTCTCGGCGACGAGCGCCGGAACTCCCGTGATGGAAGCGTGCGCGCGGTGCGACGAGCCGAACGCGTCGTTGACGTAGACGTCCGCGAGAGAGGCGAGGCTGCGGGCGAAGCCCGGTTCGTTCGCCTCCTCGCCCGGGTGAAAACGCAGGTTCTCGAGCAGCAGGACCTCCCCCTTCTCGAGCCCCGCGGCGAGCTTCTCGACCGCCACTCCGACGCAGTCATCGACGAAGCGCACGGGCCGGCGAAGCTGCTCCGCGAGCTCCACCGCGACCGGCGCGAGCGACAACGCCGGCTTGGCCTTGCCCCCGGGCTTCCCGAGGTGGGAAGCGCAGATGACGCGCGCGCCGTGCTCGATGGCGTGACGGATCGTCGGGAGCGTTTCGACGATCCGGGTCGGATCTCCGACGCGGCCCTCGTCCAGCGGGACGTTGAAGTCAACCCGCAGGAAGAGCCTCCGGCCCTCGAGCGCGAGATCGCGGATGGACCGCATTCCGGGATCGTACTCTCGGGACACGGGACACGGGTCCTGTCTCGATAGAATCGGCGGATGTTTCGAAGCAGGACGGGGACCACTCTCTTTCTCACCTTCCTGCTGTCCGTTGCTCCGGCGTTGGCGGCGGCCCCCCTGGTCTCTCGCGGGAGAGGCGGCGCGGTCGCGGCGGCCGAGGAAAACGCGGCGAAGGCGGGGATCGAAATCCTGAAGAGGGGCGGAAACGCGGCCGACGCCGCGGTCGCCGTTGCGTTCGCTCTCGCCGTGACCTGGCCGGAGGCGGGCAACATCGGCGGCGGCGGCTTCTGGATCTCGCGCGATACGAAGGGCAAGACCCTCGCGGTCGACTTCCGCGAGGTCGCGCCACGCACGGCGCGGCGGGATCTCTTCACTCGACCGGGGCCCGGCGGTCAGCTTCCTTCCTCGACCGAAGGGCCCTTCGCGTCCGGCGTTCCCGGCTCCGTGGACGGCCTGTGGCGCGCTCACCGCGCGGCGGGGCGGCTGCCCTGGAAGGCGGTCCTCGCGCCCGCGGTGCGCCTCGCGCGCCAGGGCTTCGTCATGACCGAAACGATCTCGCATTCGATCGCTATCCCGAAGTATTTGAAGCGCCTGGCCGCGGACCCCCAGGCCGCCGCTATCTTTCTCCCCAACGGCGAGCCGCCCGTCCCGGGCACGCTCTTCCGCCAGCCCGCGCTCGCCCGGACCCTCGACGCAATCCGCGACCGGGGCGCGGACGGGTTTTATCGCGGCCGGGTCGCGCGCGAGATCGAGATGGGTCAGAAGAGGGTCGGCGGCCTGATCACCCGGGGAGACCTCGCGCTCTACTCCGCGAAGATCCGCCGCCCGCTGCTGTTTCCGTTCGGAGGCGCCCAGATCGTGACGTTGCCGGCTCCGTCGGGCGGTCCCGTGCTGGCGGAGATGGCTCTCCTCGCCCGTTTCGTCGGCCTCCCGAAGTTGAAGGGGCGCGACTCCGGCTCGGCGCACTATCTCGCGGAAATCGAGAAGCGCGCTTTCCGCGATCGGAACCGTTACCTCGGCGATCCGGCGTTCCCCGGCGTCCGCCAGAGCATCTTCACCGACGCCGCCCGCATCAAGCGGCTCGCGGCGACCATCGATCCGCGCCGGGTCACGCCTTCCGGAGCGCTCGACACCGTGGAGGACGAGCACACGTCCACCACGCACTTCTCGGTGGTCGACGCGATGGGGGGCGTGGTCGCCGTGACGACGACCCTGAACGACTGGTACGGCAACGGAAAGGTCGCGCCCGGTCTCGGGTTTCTCTGGAACAACGAGATGGACGACTTCGCGACCGCTCCCGGAAAGCCCAACATCTACGGGTTGATCCAGGGAGAGGTCAACGCGGTCGCCCCCGGAAAGCGAATGCTCTCGGCGATGTGTCCGATGATCGCGGTCCTCGGGAACCGCAACGCGTACGCGTGGGGGACTCGCGGCGGATCGACGATCCCGACGACGAACTTCCAGGTCCTGCTCGGCGTCCTTCTCCGCGGCGAGACCCTGGAAGCCGCGGTCGCCGCGCCGCGCTTCCACCAGCAGGACTTCCCCGACAGGATCCAGATCGAGCGCAACCGTTTCGACGCCGCCTGGATCGACGCCCTCCAGAAGATCGGGCACACCGTCGCCGAGCGCGACGCGGACGGCGATCCGATCGGAGAGATCTATGCCATTTCGCGGTCGCCGGACGGGACGGTTTCCGCGGTCGCGGATCCGCGTCGGGCCGGCGCGGCGCTCGTCGTCACGGAGGGGGCCCGGGGGACCGCAAGGACCCCCGCCAGGGCGCCACATTGACGGCGGAGGTCCTGCTCCCGGTTTACCGCGAAGGCCACTCGCTTCGCCTCCTCGACCAGCGACTCCTCCCCGCAAACGAGGTCTGGCTGACTCTCGAGAAAACTTCGGAGGTCGCGGTCGCGATCCGCGAGATGGCGGTTCGGGGCGCGCCGTCGATCGGCGTGGCCGCCGCGTACGGCGCAGCTTTCGCGATGCGGAGCGGATCCACCACGAGCCCCGCGGAACGCTTCGAAACCGCGAGGAACGTCCTCGCCGCGACGCGGCCGACCGCCGTGAATCTCTTCGCCGCGCTCGAGAGGGTCGAGGGCCGGTTCCGGGAATCTGCAGCGCAGGCGCCGGACGAGATCGAGCGCGTCCTGATCGTCGAGGCCGACGCGATCGCGGCCGAGGCCCTGGATTCTTCGCGGCGGCTCGGCCGACACGGCGCCGAGCTCCTCGCCTCCGACTCGACCGTCCTCACCCACTGCAACGCCGGCGGCCTCGCGACCGGCGGGTACGGGAGCGCCCTCGGAGTGATCCGCGCTGCGGTGGAGTCCGGGAAAGTCGTCCGGGTCCTCGCGCCGGAGACCCGGCCCTTCCTGCAGGGATCGCGGCTGACCGCGTGGGAGCTCGCCCGGGACGGAATCCCGGTCGAGGTGATCACGGACGGAATGAGCGGTCACTACCTCTCGCGCGGAGAGATCGCCGCGGTCGTCGTCGGAGCGGACCGGATCGCCGCCAACGGCGACACCGCGAACAAGATCGGGAC
>JBBQKV010000061.1:0-15849 GCA_038327245.1 Acidobacteriota bacterium | reverse complement strand
GGCGACACCGACGACCTCGTTGTCAGCGGCGAGGCCGGCAACGCCGACGAGGCGCTCGCGCTCGTCCGGGATTCGGACTTCGATCTCGTCGTGCTCGACATCACGCTTCCGGGCCGCACGGGGATCGACCTGCTCCGCGACCTTCGCCGCGAGCGTCCGACCTTGCCTGTATTGATGTTGAGCATTCATCCGGAAGACGAGCTGGGTATCCGCGCGGTCAAGGCCGGCGCTTCGGGGTTCCTGAGCAAGGAGTGTGCGTCGGACGACCTGGTCCGCGCCATTCAGCTCATCGTCTCCGGAAACAAGTACATCAGCCGCGCCCTCGCCGACCGCCTGATCGAGGAAATCCAGCGGGACACAAATCGGCCGCCGCACGAGCAGCTTTCCGACCGCGAGTACGAGGTGATGTCCCTGATCGCGACCGGCAGCTCGATGAAGGAGGTCGCGGCGGCGCTCTCCCTCTCGAAGAGCACCGTCAGCACTTATCGGGCGAGAATCCTGGACAAGCTGAACGTCAAGTCGACCGCGGAGATCACCCGGTACGCCATCCACCATGGTCTGGTGAGCTGACACCCGCTGCCACGATTCCTCCTCGACCGTCCTATCCAGCGCCAAAAAACGGCACTTCCCTTCCCACGGAGGTGGCGAGCCTCGCCGCTCCTGGTTGCCCCGCTGACAGTACTGCCGGAAAGGCGCCGACAGCCGCCGGAGGCCGGCAGACCGGAGTCCACCATGCTGGGAGTCTGGCGGCGCGGGGCCTGTCCGGCGGTCGCTCGGCGGCAGGGATCAGTGCCTGTGCGCATTCTGACCGGATCGGAGCCGGGGCGCTTAACCCCCCGGGGGACCGGGAGCGACGTCCCGCGGCTCCCGGCACCGCTCCCGAACTGCAAGAAGGACCAGGGCGTCGCCTTCCTCGGCTGGCTGACCTCGGCTTCGGTGGCACCTCCGTTGCGGAAGGGAATCTCCGCGGACACGGGAATCGAAAAAACCTGAGAAAAGGAGGAGTCATGCTACCGACCAGTTTCTCCAGGCGAGCCCGGATCTGTTCAATGGTCGTTCTTGCCGCGGCTTTTTTCGCGGCCGCGTCGGCAAACGCGCAGTCCGTGAGCGTTTCGGTGTGCGGAACGGTGACGGCCTACGCGGCGCCGAGTCTCGTGCCCGGCGTGATCGTCATCGGAGGGCAGTCGATTCCGATCGCCGTGGGCGCGACGGTGAGCGGGTCGGGGCTGATAGCGGTCGGCTCGGACCTCTGCGTGAACGGATCCTTGAACGCACTCGGGCAGCTTCAGACGGGGACCGTCACCGCCAACGCAACGACATCCGTCAGCGTCTGCGGGCCGGTCACGGCCTACACGGCGGCCACTGCCCTATTGCCCGGATCCCTCACCATCGCCGGCCAGACGTTTCCGATCGCGGCGGGAACCAACATCAACGGTTCCGGCCTGGTCAACGTCGGAGCCAACGTCTGCCTGAATGCCACCCTGAACGGGCTGGGCCAGGTGATTCTTCCGACGACGGTCATCGCCAACGCGACAACGTCCGTCAGCGTCTGCGGGGTCGTTTCGGCCTACACCGCCGCGACGGCTTCGACGCCCGGTTCCATCACCATCGGCGGACAGACGTTTCCAATCGCGGCGGGAACCAACATCAACGGATCCGGCCTCGTCAACGTCGGAGCGAACCTCTGCGTCAACGCCACCCTGAACGCGCTGGGACAGATCGTTCTCCCGACGACGGTGACCGCCAACGCGGCGGCGACCGTGAGCGTTTGCGGCGTCGTCTCGGCCTACACCGCCGCGACGGCCTCGACGCCCGGATCGATCACCATCGGCGGACAGACTCTCGCGATCGCCGCCGGAACGAGCATCGACGGTTCCGGCCTCATCAACGTGGGCGCGAACCTCTGCCTGAACGGCTCGCTCAACGCGTCCGGGCAGCTCGTCGCACCGACCACGGTGACCGCCAACGCGACGAGCTCCGTCAGCGTCTGCGGCGTCGTCGCCTCCTACACCGCCGCGACCGCGTCGGCTCCCGGATCCATCACGGTCGGAGGCAACACCTTCCCGATCGCGGCCGGCACCACGTTGAACGGAAGCAATCTGATCAACGTGGGAATCAGCATCTGTTTGAACGGCACAGTCAACGCGCTCGGTCAGCTCGTCGTGCCCTCGACCGTGACCATCGATACGAACGCGTCGGTCAGCGTCTGTGGGACGGTCACCGCCTACACGGCCGCCGCCGTTTCGACTTCGGGGGCAATCACCATCGGCGGACAGAACTTCTCGATCGCGCCGGGAACCGACATCGCCGGCAGCAGTCTCATCACGGTGGGAGCGAACCTCTGCCTGAATGGCACTGTCGGCGCGTCGGGACAGCTGACGCCGCCGACCTCGGTCAGCGTGAACGTGGGGACCTCCGTGAATGTCTGTGGATTCGTCAGCGCCTATACCGCGCCGACCGGCGTCACCTTCGGTTCCATCACCATCGGCGGGCAGACCCTCTCGATCGCGCCCGGCACCACGCTCGTTGGCGGCGGGTTGATCCAGATCGGCGCCAACCTTTGCGTGTCGGGATCGTCGGGTGGGGGTGGACAGATCGGAAGCGGTACCGTCAGCACGAACCCGAACTCGCCCCCACCGACCGCTACGGTCAACGTCTGCGGGATCGTGACGGCGTTCGTCCCCGCGACCGGCGCGGCCGCGGGCTCGATCACGATCGGCGGCCAGACCTTCTCGATCGCGCCGGGCACCTTCTTCGGTTCGGAGGTCCGGGTCGGAGAGTCCCTCTGCTTCAATCTGCCGATCACCACCGGCCCGGGCGGCGGACAGATTTCCAGCCCGGCATCCGGACCCGTCCCGTCCACGCCGGCCAACGAGATCATCTTCCCCGTGGTCGCGCACGTGACGGGCGTCGGCGGCGCCGAGTGGCAGACCGACGTGCGCGTCGTGAACCTCGGGGCTTCTCCGGCGACCGTGACGATCGAGTGGTATCCGTTCTCGCCCGCCGGGCGAGCCGGGCCCGCTCAGACGAGCCAGGTCATCGTGAACTCCGGAGTGCAGGGCACGTTCGACCGGGTTCTCGATTCCCTGTTCAACACGGAGGGGGGCGGCTCCCTGCGGCTCGTCTCGGCTTCCTCCGAGGTCGGCGCGGCCCTCCGGCTCTACCATAATGACTTCGGCCCCTGTGCCGGAACATTCGGGCTGTTCGAGAAGGGTCTCAAGCGGTCCGAATCGTGGACCCGGGCGGCTCTCCTGGTCCTCGGCCACCGGCCGGCGGACGTGAGTCACATCCGGACCAACCTCGGCTACTTCAACGCGAGCCCGGCCCCCGTCCAGATCACCTTCCACGTCCACGCGACCGACGGAAGGCTCCTCGGGAGCAAGTCCATGACCCTGCCCTCGTTCGCCAACGATCAGAGGAGCATCTTCGACCTGGTTGACACCGTGCCGGCGTCGGAGCGCGAGCAGCGGGATCTCTATGTCACCTTCGAAGCCCAGGGCGGCTTGCCGTTCGTGTACGGCTCGGCGGTCTACAACTCCACCAACGACGGCCTCTTCGTGATTCCCTGGCCGTACTGATCCCGTAACCCGAGATCCTCGGCGTGGCCCGGTGAAAGCCGGGCCACTTTTTTTCCGCCGTGACTCCAAAAAGAAAAGCCGCCGGCTTGCGCCGGCGGCCCTTCCCGAAACGGGAACGAGTTATTTAGTAGCGACCGCCGCCACCGCCACCGTAACCGCCGCCGGAACCTTCGTTCCGAGGACGCGCCTCGTTGACCTTGAGCGACCTTCCGCCGAAGTCCGTTCCATCGAGCGCCAGCGCCGCTTTGCCGATCGCGGCATCCTGGAATTCGACGAATCCGAAACCCTTGGACTGTCCGGTGCTGCGATCGATGATCACAGTCGCCGAATCCGGCGTGCCGAACCGCGCGAACGCGTCGCGAAGCTGGTCGTCCGAGATGTTGTACGGGAGGTTTCCTACGTAGAGCTTCATCCGATCCATCCTTTTGCCAAGGCTGTCCTGGCCTTCGCCGGGAGAGAAAAAAAATGTCGGCAGACCGCCGGCGCGGCACACCGAATTCTCGTCATTCTGATTCGTTCGATTTTCGTCAGAAAATGGTCTGAGAAAGGGCGAGCGAGGCGAGAACGTCGCGGACTATAGCACAGAGAAGGGGGGCGCCCGCCCCGCTTTGTTTCGAGCGGGTTACGGGTGATTATTCTGGCGGTCGGGCGTCGCCGTCGCGTCGGTCGCGACCGTGAACTTCCGGTAGTCCGAGTACTCGGACAGCGCGTCGATGTGGATCCCTTTCACGAGGAAGACGCGCGCGTGACCGACGAACCGGGCTTCCGCCGGGAGCCAGATCTCGTCGTTGACCTTTCTTCGCTTCAGCTCCGCCCGCGCGCCCTTCTTCAGCTTGGCGAGGATTCCGAAGCCGAAGGAGAGGTCCTCCGTCAACTCCCCCTCGACCCGCACGAGCTGTCGGTCCAATTCGTCGATCCAGGCGCGCCCCGAGAACTTCTTCACGATGCGGCCGGGCCTCGTCGTCGTTTCGCCGCCGGGCCGCGGAGCAAACGTCACGAGGATCGCGTCGCGACCTTCCATGGTCTCGCGGCGGACGATTCGCATGTCGTAGAGACGGAAAATCTCGTCGAGGGCCTCGGTTTCCTTCCTCCGACCCTCCGCCTGCGCCTCCGGGGACCGCGCGGCCGCCTTGGCCTCCCTTGCCTGCTGCTTGCGGTCTTCCTTCGCGAGCTCGTCCTTCGGCACCGGTCTGCCGTCCCGTTCCACGAGCTTTCGGTACGTGTACCCGGGCTCGGCCGACGGATACACCTCGTACGAAGCGGAGGTGATTTTCTTGACCTTCCCCTCCGCGTCCAGCTGCCGCTCGGTTCGCTTCTCGGTGAACGTGTATTGGTCGAGAAGGAAATCGTCGGTATGAAGCCGGCCCCGCACTTCGGCGAGAAAGGCGCGGGCGTCGGGGAGAGGCGTCGCGGCCGGTTCGTCGCCGGATCGCGCGGGCGGAGTGAGGGCGAGGAGACCGCCCAGGACCACCGCGGACAACCGGGTTCGGGCGAAGGGCGGAGCCACTGATGGAGTCACAACCAGCGCTCTCGATGGAGGATTCCCCGGGCCCGGCGGGCGCGGATGCTCGGAGGACCGAGCGTTTCTGCGTTCAACGGTGAGAGCCGGAAATGACGCGGGGGGTGGACCGGGTCTATGTTTCGCCGTGAAGGACCGATGAGCAGTGTCAACCCGCGCGGGATCGGTAAGGTGAAAGATCCGGAGACCGGAGTTCGCCTGCCGCCCGGGCAGGTCCTCACGCAGAAGTGGCCAGTCCTCACCTTCGGAGCGACCCCCGGCGTCGACCTGGAGAGCTGGACCTTTCGGTGCTTCGGCCGGGTCGAAAAGGAAGTCTCCTGGACCTGGAGGGAGTTTCTCGAGCTGCCGAGGGTCGAAGTCACGTCCGACATCCACTGCGTCACGCGTTGGAGCCGGTTCGACAACCGGTGGGAAGGCGTCGCCGTGACAGAGCTTCTCGGACGCGCGAAGGTCCGGCCGGAGGCGGTCGCCGTGATGGCGCACAGCGAAGGGGGTTACACGACGAATATCCCCATCGCCGACCTTCGGGACGACAACGTCCTTCTGGCTTTCCGGCACGACGGAAAGAACCTCGAGCCCGACCACGGCGGGCCCTGCCGCCTGGTCGTACCGAAGCTCTACTTCTGGAAGAGCGCGAAGTGGGTCCGGTCATTCGAGCTTCTCGATGTGAATAGTCCGGGATTCTGGGAGGTCAACGGCTACCATCTGCACGCCGACCCATGGAAAGAGGAGCGCTACTCCGACCAGGAGACCGACGCCATGCAGCGGATGCGGACCGAGTCGACTCGTCGCCTCCGGAGCCGTTGAGATGACCCCGCGTCAGCAGACGAGCTCGTTGTTCCTCGTCACGGCCGGCCAGATCGACGTCGTTCAGCCGGGCGCGGACGCCGACCGCGTCGTTGCGTCGTTTCGACCCGGCCAGTTCACGGGGGAAACCAACATGCTCTCCGGCCGGCGCGGCCTCGGCACGCTTCGCGCCGCCGTGCCCACGGAGCTGATCGAGGTCGGCCGCAAGGACCTTCTGACCCTCATTCCGCCGCGCACTGGCCGCTCGCGCGAGAGCCGCATCTCCTGGAGACGAGCCGACCGGGCGTGTTCGCGGTCGGGGACGTCCGAGGTGGAAACGTCAAGCGGGTTGCCTCGGCCGTCGGCGAAGGCTCGATCGCGATCTCGTTCGTCCACCAGGTCCTGCAGGAATAGAGCGTGGAATCCGGACCCTGAGCGCGACTGGCGCCGCACTCCGAGCCGGGTCGGATTCTTGTCCCGATCAGCCGCGCCGCGAGAAATAGAACCCCAGAGCGCCGAGTCCGAGCGCCAGCAATCCCAGCATCGTCGGAGACAGGGTAGGGACCTGCGCCGGAATCGCTCCTCCTCCCCCCGTACCGAAACTCGGCGTCAGGGTCGGAACACCCGGGACCGGCGTTGCGGTCGCCGTCGAAGTCGCGATGACAGGGGGCGCCGTTGACGTCAGCGTCGGCGTCGCTGTTCGCGTCGGCGTCGAGAGGATCGGCGTCGAAGTCGCGCTCGCCGTGGGGGTGGGAGTTTCGGTGTTCTTACCGCTTCCCCCCGGTGTGCCTGGCGTTTGAGTCCCGGTTGGGGTGGCGGTCCCCGTCAAGCCCGGCGTGAGCGTCGGAGTCCCGGTCGCCGTCAGGTTGGGGGCGGCGGTGGCGGTCCGAGTCGCGGTCTGCGTCGGTGTCCTCGTTGCGGTCAAGACCGGAGCCGAAGTCGCCGTTCGAGTCGGAGTGCGATCGCGCGACGGCGCGACCCGGAAGTTGTCCGTCTTGCACGAAGGCTCCGAGAACGTCGCGTCCTGGCAGACCCACACCTTGTACTCGCCGTTCCGGGAGTCGTCGAACCCTCCGACGAGAGCCCATACCTGGTAACAGGCGGTGAACTTACCGTTCCTGACCTCGATCGGAGCGGCGCCGCCGCTCGATCCGAGGACAGTGCCATTCGGCTCCGTCACCTGGACGTAGTAGGAGCCATCCGGAAGCCTCACTCCCTTCCCGCCGCCGTTCAAATAGACGTCGGTTTTCGCCGCGTAGATGTTGGCGTCCACGACTGTGCACGTGGAGTCGGTCGTGAAGATCGCCCCCCGAAACCCACGACTGAGTATCCGTGGTTCGGGTCGCCGGGCGAGCGCGGACGCGCCGAGGGGTGCCAGCGTCAGCGCGAGAAGCAGGAGAGCGGCGAAGGGGCCAGTGGGGAAGAAGCGGAACCGCCCGGAACAAGCCGGCAAGCGAGAGTCCATGATTTCTCCCGTGATCTTTTGACGACGACTACTCTTCTGCCGATCGAGCTCGGTGCAAAAGAAAAGCCAGGCAGGTCTCGCTCGACGTTAGTCGTATCGCGATCGCGGGGCGATCGGAATTATCAAAAGAACCGGCGGCCGCGCCTGGATGTCGGCTGCCAGACGAAGCCGGAGAGAGCGCCGATACTCAGTCCTCGTCCAGGTATTCCTGGGGCACGTCATCCACGGGAACCTCCCGGGTCCGGACTTCCCCCTGGTCGGCGTCCGGAGCGTTCTCGACCCCGCTGATCACACCGGCCTCGAAAGCCTGGCCTTCTTCGACCAGCTCCTCGACGCTCTCCGAGTCGACCGACTCTTCTGCAGAGAGTCCCTCGGTGTCGCCGGACTGACCGCCGGCCTCCGGGCCCAACCCCCGCGTCGTGCTTCCCTTCGTCTCAGCCATGGTGGGACTCTACATCCATCGTCCATCCGCGTCGTCCGGAGTATCTTCTGACCCTCGTGCTCGACCTCGGAGACATCTCTTTCGCGACGATCGCCATCGCCGTCGTCTTCAGCCTCGTCGGATTCGTCGCGTATCGCTACGGAAAGAAGAACGCCGAACCGCGCAAGCTCTTTCTGGGCATCGCGCTCATGGCCTATGGTTATTTCGTCTCGAACGCCTGGGTCTCGCTCTCGATCGGAGCGGTGCTGACTCTCCTTCTGTTTTTCCCGCGCTGACGCCCTCCGGTTGGAGCCCGAGGAACTCCTGCATGCGATCCAACTCCGCCTCGAGCTCGCGGCGGAAAGCGCGATCACGCGGCGGCGATCCGACGTAACCGATCTCGGACTGGAGTTCGCCTCCCCGGACCGAAAGATTGCCCCAGCCGATGACGCGGTCGCGCCAGAGGAGCGGCAGAGCGTAGTAGCCGAGCTTGCGCCGGGACGCGGGCGTGTACGCTTCGAAGCGGTAGGCCCAGCCCCACAACTGTTCGAAGCGGCCACGGTCGTGCACCACCGGGTCGAACGGCCTCAGCAGCCGGACGGACGTCGGCGGCGGCGGCGGCGGCGGCGAATGGTCCCCCGGGTTCTCCCCGACCGGCCAGTACCACTCGGCCCCGTCGACTCGAGCCTGGGAGAGCCGCTCTCTCGCCCGCTGCAGGGCGCTCTCAATTCGCGGGACCATTTCGGCACGGCAAAGCGCAGCCGCCGCACGAGGTACGACAGGCTCCGTCCCGGCAGCGGCGCGTAGATCCCGACGGCGACGTCGACCAGCTCGTCGAGCCGCGCACGGCGCTCGTCCGCATCGAGCGGCCCCGCCCCATGCTGGTGGGCGGTGTAGATCCGGACGCCTCCGGCCCGTCGCGCCACGCGCAGAAGGCCGCGGTAGTGCATGACGTCCAGCAAGTGGGTGGTGGCGGTCGACGCGCCGCCCCAGTAGTTCTTCACCGTGCCGTGCGAAAAGTGATCGTCGACCTCGCGCGGGTGCACGGCGCCGCGCTCACGCACGAACTCCAACAGGAGCGCGGCTCTCTTCCGGCGCGCGGCGGGCCAGGGCCGGGGCGCGTCCGCCGGGACGCCCGTCTCCGTCCGCGGATGCATCAACGCCTGGAGGGAGCGCGTCACGAAACCGTAGTTGACGAAGAAGTCCTCCTCGAGGCCGAGCGCCACAAAGCGCCGCTCGAGGTCGCCGGCGCGGTAGCCCCGAACGCGGTGCCGCAGCGTCAGGTCCTGCGCCCTCGCTGGCGCGCGGATCGGATCCGCCTGCACGAAGCCCAGCCGCTGGAGGGCGCGCTCGAGCGACGTGGGCGGGAAGAGGCTGCGGGCGACGGCAAAACGCCGCAGGTCGTCGAGCGTGATCGGCACCGCCGCGCGGATCAGACCGAGCGAATCAGCGCGCGAGCTCGGCGTTCCAGTTCAGGACGACGGTCGTCGGGATCAGGGCCTCGCGGCCGAGCGGAGCGGAGAGGAGGAAGCGCTGGCCGTCGCGCGAGGCGGAGTACTTGTTTCGCGTCGTTCCCGCTCGGACCCGCGCCGGGAAGAGGGGCTGCGGGAGGCCGACGTTGAAACCGTCGCCCGCCTGGATCTCCACCGCCATGAGCTTCTGGTCCGCCGAGCGGTAGTAGAGCGCCTTTCCGTCAGCGCGCCACGACGGATCCACGCCCCCGGCGTTCGAGATCTGCCACTTGCCGCTCGCGGCCGGGAAGGACTGAACGTAGATCTCCGGATTTCCGGACTCGTCCGACTGGTACGCGACGAATCGGGTGTCGGGCGAGAAGGCGGCATTCTGCTCCACGAACCGACCGGCGACGATGGGGAACGGCTTGCGGTCTCCGAAGGTCGGCAGAGCCATGACGTTCCAGCTCGTCTTCGGATTCTGGCTCGAGAACGCAATGTAGCGGCCGTCCCGGGACCAGCTGGTCGGCACTTTGGCCTCGTCGCTCTTGAGAACGAGCTTCTCCTCGCCCTGGCCGCTCGCCGTCTTCTCGAAGAGGTCGGGCGTTCCGTTGCGGTCCGAGCGGAACAGGATCGTGCCGCCGTCGGGAGACCAGACGGGCGTTCCGTTGTTGGCTCCGCCGAAGGTGAAGCGGGAGTTGACGCCCCGCACGAGATCCCGGACCCAGACGTCGTCCTTCCCACCGCGGGGATCCCCCACGCTGAACGCCAGGCGGTCGCCTGACGGAGAGAGCGCCGGGTTCCGGTAGTCGCCGCGGTCCCCCACCTGCTCGAGCTCCTTCCCGGAAACATCCACCCAGATCAGGCGGCCCCCGGTCTCCCCCGTCCGGTAGGCGAGCGTCCCTTCCCGGGACACGGAAAAGGTCGCGAGGCCGACGTTGTCGGTCCCGATCTGCTCCGCGAGCGGGATCGGTTCCCCCTTGATCTTGATGGCTTTCGCATCGAACGGTTGCGCGACGAGGGTCCGGTCGCGGACGAACAGAAGGTGGCCGGGGGGCGCGTAGGTGACGAGGGTCTGCGCCGGCGCGAAGAGCTTGCTCTCCGCCGAATCAAGAGTGCCCACGCGGTAGTTGCTGTCTTCCGGTTTCGAGCCGATCGCCATGAAGAGGTAGTGGCGGCCGTCCGGCAGAAACTCGGGCCAGCCGACCTGTCCATCCTTCTCGGGTTTCACGGCCACCGTGGGTGAGCCGCCACCTGCCGAGACGCGGTGGATCGGATCGGCCCCGGTGCCGTCGTAGAGGATGACGCCCTCCGAGCTCCAGCTGCCGTCGGCGCCGGTCGGCGCGTCGCAGATCTTCTGCGCGGGCCCGCCGGTCACCTCGATCTTCTTCAGCTTTCCCTCGGCAAAGAATCCGAGGAACCGGCTGTCGGGGGACCAGAAGGGGCGGGTCGTCCCTTCCGTGCCGGGTAACGGCTGGGCGGCGAGGGCGTTCAGGGCGCGGATCCAGATCTGGGTTTTCCCCTCCGCGTTCGTCGCATTGAAGGCGAGGTAGCGACCGTCGGGCGAGATGCGCGGCGCGTCGATCGAGACGACGCCCTCCGGAATCGCGATCTCGAAGCGGACGGGCCGCGGTTTTACGGGCGCGCGCCGGACGAAGCCGAATCCGAGCGCGGCCGCCGCGAGGAGAGCCGCTGCCGCCACGCCCCAGGCCAAACGCTCGCGGCTCTTCCTCCGCGCGGCGACCGGCGCGGGCACGCCGGCCTGCGATCCGCCCTCCGCGACCCACTGGAGCTGCAGCTTGACGTCGTGCGCCGTCTGGAACCGGTCCTCCGGGTCCTTGGCGAGGCACGTCTTGATCACCCGGTTCAGGGCCGGCGGCAGCATCGGCGCGATCTCGGTCACCGAGGTCGGATCGTCGCGGAGGATCGAGCCGGCCAGGCTCGCCTGGCTCTTGCCGGCGAACGCCTTCCTTCCCGTGGCCATCTCGTAGAGCAGGGCGCCGAACGCGAAGATGTCCGAGCGGGCGTCGGCCTCTCCCCCCTCGAGCTGCTCCGGCGCCATGTACTGGAACGTGCCGAGGACCGTGCCCCGCTCCGTCAGCGGCTGACTCTTCTGGGCCTCCGTCTTCAGGACCGACACTCCCGAGGCCAACTTGTCCCGCGCGGCCTCCTGGAACTTTGCGAGACCGAAGTCGAGCAGCTTGACCCCGGACTTCGTGATCATGACGTTGCCGGGCTTGAGGTCCCGGTGCACGATCCCGAGCCGATGCGCCTTGTCCAGGGCGTCCGCGATCTCGATGCCGTAGCGCAGGAGCTGCTCGGCGGGCAGCGGCCCCTTCTCCAGCCGCTGGGCCAGGGTCTCTCCCTCCAGGAGCTCCATGACGAGATAGTCGCGGTCTCCTTCGCGCCCGACGTCGTAGAGCGCGCAGATGTGAGGGTGGGAGATCTGCGAGATCGTCTTGGCTTCCCGCTCGAAGCGCTGGCGCAGATCCGCGTCGGAGGTCAGATGCTCCGGAAGCACCTTGATGGCGACGGTCCTCTCCAGCCGCGTGTCGCGCGCCCGGTAGACCTCTCCCATTCCGCCGGCGCCGATTGCGGCGAGGATCTCGTAGGGGCCGAGCCGGGAACCTGCTGCCAGGGTCAATTGGCCTCCATTCGGATCGGCGAATCATACGTTGAGGACGCCGACTCCGGAACGAGACTGAGGTCGGAGGCGCAGGATTTGAGCGGTCGCGTCAGGCCTTCGCCCGGGTGCGGTGCAGGGAGATATTCTCGCGAGCGGGCTTGCCTGCGCCCTCGAACTGGAACGTGATGGTCAGATGGTCCGCGTCGCCGAACCGAACTTCGAGTCCGGTGACGTGCGGGGCATCCGCGACGAGAGGTTCGTCGCGTCCACGAAGGCGAAGTCGATCGCACCGCTCGCGAGATCGATCTTCGAGGCCTTGAGGCGGGGCTGGTTCCGGGCTCCGCAGTAGTGCGTCATCCTCAGATCGGCGCCGTCCGCGTGGTAGACCGTCGACATCACTGCGTCGCCATCCTGGGTGAGCGTCTCCACCACGGCGGATCCGGCTCCCGTCGTCGAGTAGATCGCTTCCATCGGGTAACTCCCGGACCGCCCTCCGGTCCATACGGCTGTGCCCTTCCAATCGCCGGTGAGCGTGGCGAGCCGCGCGAGCGCGGCGGCGGCGGGGCTTTCCGGAGCAGCGAAGGCGAACGCGAGAGCGATCGCGGCGAACGAGCCGGCACGTCGAGCCATAGAAGATCCTTCGGCCCGATTGTGGCCCGTCGCCCCTCGCGAATTCACCGGACCGGGACCGGTTCCCTCTTCTCTGGACCGGCGCCGGCTTTCGCGGGACGGCCTCGCCTCCTCAGGCTTGCCGATCAGGCTGTCGGCTCCCTCGAGGCCGCGGCCCGAAGTGGCGAACCGACAGCGCGATCGGCAATCCCACGCACGTCATGTGGACGAGCAGAGGCAACGGCCAGAGTGCCGGCAGCGATCGTTTGACGTTGGCGAGGTAGAGCGTCCGGAGCGCGATCGTCAGCGGGATGACGCCGCGGTACATGACGAAAAGCCACACGACGCCGAAGAGGAGACCGCTCGGCACGGCCCACTCGACCATCGCGGGAATCCGACGGCTCAGCCAATAGAAGATCGCCGTGGCGGTGAACGCGACGCCGAAGTGCATTGCGAGACCGAGCGCCGCGGTGGCGGCGCCGTACTCGAAGCTCACCGGACCGAGCAGAGCGCCGGCGATGCCTTGCAGCATATGAACGGGGCCGTTGTTCGCGAGCGAGATGATGATTGCGGAGGTGATGTCGAGCACGCCGCAGATCAGGCCGCCCCAGAGGATCGCGCGGCCTGCCGTTCGGCGCGGCTTTTCCACGGACGTGACAGGGGCGCTCAACGGCGGCCCACCCACGGAATTGTCATCGGGCTGGCTACCAGATCCGGACGCGGTCCTCGGGCTTGACGTAGTTCGTGTCCCCGTCCTTCACGTCGAACGCCGAATACCAGGCGTCGACGTTGCGGAGCGGCGCGAACGCGCGGACCGCGCCGGGCGAATGGGGATTCGTCGCCAGGAGCTGGCGAAGCTGGTCGTCCCGTTGGAGGGTTCGCCACACCTGTGCCCACCCGAGGAACACCCTCTGCTCTCCGGTGAAGCCGTCGATCACGGGCGCCGGTTGTCCGTTGAGCGACCGCTTGTATGCGTCGAGCGCCAGAAGGACGCCGCCGAGGTCCCCGATGTTCTCGCCCATCGTCAGCCGGCCGATGATGTGCTGGCCCGGAAGTTGGGGAAAGTTGTACGCTTCGTACTGCCCTCCGAGCTTCGTCGCCTGCGCTTCGAACTTTGCCGCGTCTTCCGCCGTCCACCAGTCGCGCAGCATGCCGCTGCCGTCGGATTTCCGGCCCTGGTCGTCGAAACCATGCGTGATCTCGTGCCCGATGACGGCGCCGATTCCTCCGTAATTCACGGCGGGGTCGGCGTTCGGATCGAAGAACGGCGGCTGGAGGATCGCCGCCGGGAAGACGATCTCGTTCTTGACCGGCGTGTAGTAGGCGTTGACGGTCTGCGGGGTCATTCCCCACTCCCACCGCTCGATCGGCTTGCCGATCCGGTTCACGTCGTAGTCCCACTCGAACTTCGTCGCGCGCTCCGCGTTCCCGACGATGTCCCCCTCGCGGATGACCAGTGCCGAATAGTCCCGCCACTTCGTCGGATAGCCGATCTTGACGCCGAACTTCGAGAGCTTTTCGAGCGCGCGCGCCTTCGTTTCCGGGGCCATCCACTGGAGGTTCTCGATGCGCCCCTTCATTGCGGCGAGGAGATCGGCGACGAGCTTCTCCATCTTGGCCTTCGACTCCGGAGGGAAGTACTCCTGGACGTAGGTGCGACCGATCGCTTCGCCCATCGCGTTTTCCGTCGCGTCGACCGCGCGCTTCCACCGCGGACGCTGTTCTTCCGCTCCGTTCAGGAACTTCGACCGAAACTCCCAGTTCGCGTTGACAAACCGCTTCGAAAGGAGCGGCGCCGCTTCGTCGGCGACGCCGAACGCCTCCCACGCCTTCAACGTCTCGACGGGAGCGGCGGAGAAGATCGCCGCCAGCTTCGGGAACGCCGTGTTCTGCCGAACGACAGCGCGGTCGGCCTTTTCGAGGTCCGCCTCCTTGAACCATGCGCTCCACGGGAATCCCGGAGCGGTCTTTTCGAGCTCCGCGACGGTCGCCGGGTTGTAGGTCTTGTCACGGTTCCGGCTCTCGGCACGCGTCCAGTGAGCGTCGGCCATCTTGGTCTCGAGCGCCACGATGTCGGCGGCGTTCTTGTCCGGCTCGTCCCAGCCGATCAGGCGGAGCATGTCGGCGACGTACTTCTGGTAGCGCTCCTTCTGCGGCTTGAAGTTGTCGCGCAGGTAGAACTCCCGGTCGGCGAGGCCCAGCCCGGACTGCGAGAGGTAGAGCGCGTACCTGTCGGGGTTCTTCTGGTCGTCGCCGACGTTGGCGCCGAAGAAGGATCGACCGAAGTCCGACTGAGATTGCGCCATGAGCACGGCGACGTCTTTCCGCGACTTCGCCTTGCGGATCGCGTCGAGGCGCGGCTGGATGGGTTTCACGTCGAGCTTCTCGGCGGCCGCCTCGTCGAGGAACGTCCGGTAGATCGCCGCGACCTTCGCCTGGTCCGAGCCCGCCTTCCGGGCTTTGCCCGCCGCCCATCGCTCGACGAGCGCTCTCTCCCGGGCCTCCGAAAGGTCGCTCAGGATCGCGAACGCGCCGTAGCTCGACCGGTCCGGGGGTATCTGCGTCGTCGCGGCCCACTTCCCGTTGACGTACCTGAAGAAGTCGTCTCCCGGCTTGACGGACCGATCCATGCCGGCGAGGTCCACGCCCCAGGTCCCGTAGCGCTGTGCAACGGCGGGCGAGGGGGTGGTCGCCGGAGGTTCCGCCGCGCGGGCACCCGCGCCGGCGAGAGTGAGTGAGATCGCGAACCCGGCAATCCTCGAGGTCATGGCGTGATTCCTTTCATGAACGTCGACGACGAAGAACCCGTTGGAAGATAACAAAGCTCGCCAGAAGAATTTTCGCAGCGGATATGATCCACGCGCCGTCGGAATCCCCGACGTCCCGGAAATTCAAACCGGTCGAATTCATCGAAGGAGAACCTCATGAGGAAAACCCTGCTCCTGGCGGCCCTCGCGACGTGCTGCGCCATCGTTTTCTCGAGTACCGTCGCCCTCGCCGCCGACAACTGGCTCGGCACCTGGAAGCTGAACGTCGCCAAGTCCAAGTTCAGTCCCGGACCCGCACCCCAGGGACGGACGCTCAAGTTCGAGTCGACTGCCGACGGGACCCAGCAGAGCGCCGACACGATGACCTCCGACGGAAGCCCCACGCACTCCGGATACCTGTCCAAGTTCGACGGCGTGGACGTTCCCTGGACGGGAAACCCGGACGCGGACATGGCTTCGGCCAGGAAGGTCAACGACAACAGCTATGCAAACACCTGGAAGAAGAACGGCAAGACGACGATCCAGGTGAAGGCGGTCGTGTCGAAGGACGGCAAGACCCTGACCGGCTTTCAGACCGGAGTGAACGCGAAGGGCCAGAAAGTGAAGAACGTCGAGGTCTACGACCG
>JBBQKV010000060.1:0-16050 GCA_038327245.1 Acidobacteriota bacterium | reverse complement strand
GCGCGGGCATAGCTCAGCTGGTAGAGCGTCAGCTTCCCAAGCTGGATGTCGCGGGTTCGAACCCCGTTGCCCGCTCCAATCTCCCTTCGATTCAACGAAATCCGGCTCAAGGGCTATACTCCTTCTCTTTCTTTCTGGGAGGTAACCCTTGGCCTTCTTCGGCAAACCCGACCCGCCCCCGGCGCCGCACCCGTCCCCGACCGTCCCGCCCCTGGTTCCCACGCCGCCCGATCGCGTTTCGCAACCCTCTCCGCCGCCCGCAGCCTCTGCGGCGCCCTCGGCTTCCACCGCCACGACCATCCTCGGCTCGAAGCTCCGGATCGTGGGCGACGTTTCCGGAGACGAAGACCTCGTCGTCAACGGGAGGCTCGAGGGCAAGATCCGGTCCGACCGCAAGGTGGTCGTGAACGCCGGAGGCGAGGTGGAGGGGGACGTCCAGGCCCGCTCCGTCGTCATCGGCGGGCGGGTTCACGGCCAGGTCATGGCGACCGAGCGGGCCGAGCTCCTGTCGACCGGCCGGGTGCAGGGCAACGTCCACGCGCCGCGGATCGTGATGGCCGAAGGCGCTCAGATCCAAGGCCGGGTCGTCATGCCGAGCGATGCGGCGACCCGACCGCTGTCGGGTTCCCGGGTCGAAGAAGCGAAGCGACCGACCGTTCCGCCCCGACCCGAGTCGGCGCCCAAGCCCGACGACGCGGCGCGCCGCCCGGTCTCTCCTCCGGGAACCGGCGGATGAGCACCGAGGTAGCCGTCGGTCTCCAGGGCAACCTGATCGGCGGCGAGTGGCTGCCGGCCTCCTCCGGCCGGACCTTCGAGAATCGGAACCCGGCCGATCGGGACGATCTCGTCGGTGTCTTTCCGGAGAGCGGCCGCGAGGAAGTCGAAGCCGCGGTCGCCGCGGCGCTGAAGGCCTACCCCGGGTGGCGGGACACGCCGGCGCCCCGCCGCGCAGAGATCCTCTTCGCCGCGGGGGAGATCCTGAAGCGCGACAAGGAAAAACTCGCGCGCCTGATGACGCGTGAGATGGGAAAGGTCCTGGCCGAGACCCGCGGGGACGTGCAGGAAGCCATCGACATGGCCTACCTGGCGGCGGGCGAGGGCCGGCGCCTGTTCGGTTTCACGACCCCTTCCGAGTTGCCGAACAAGTTCGCGATGTGCATCCGCCAGCCCGTCGGCGTCTGCGCGCTGGTGACGCCCTGGAACTTCCCCATGGCGATTCCCGCCTGGAAGTCGATGGCCGCCCTGATCGCCGGCAACACGATCGTGATCAAGCCGGCGACCGACACCCCCGCGTCGGTGGTGGCCCTCGCGCGCGTCTACGAGGAGGCGGGGCTGCCTTCCGGGGTCTTCAACGTCGTCATGGGGTCCGGCGGCGAGGTGGGAGATCCGCTCGTCACGCACCCCGACGTCAAGGTCGTGTCGTTTACTGGATCAACTGAGGTCGGGCGGCGGATCTCGAGCGCCACCGCCCCGACCTTCAAGCGCCTCCATCTCGAGATGGGCGGCAAGAACGCGATCCTCGTCCTGGAGGACGCCGACGTGGACCTCGCGGTCGAGGGCGCCGTCTGGGGAGCCTTCGGAACCAGCGGCCAGCGGTGCACCGCGTCGTCGCGGTTACTCGTGCACGAAGACGTCGCCGGCGAGTTCGTGGACAAGCTGGTCGCGCGGACGCGCGCCCTCCACGTCGGCAACGGTCTCGAGCCGGGGACGCAGATGGGCCCTTGCGTCTCGGAGCGCCAGCGCGAGACGGTCGCCCGGTACGTCGAAATCGGAAAGCGCGAGGGCGCGACTCTGATGTGCGGCGGCGAAAAGCTCTCCGAGGGTAACCTGGCCCGCGGCTGGTTCTTCTCACCGACGGTGTTCGCCCACGCGACTCCCGAGATGCGGATCTCCCGCGAGGAGATCTTCGGCCCGGTGACCACGGTAATACCGGTCTCGTCGTTCGAGGAGGGAGTCCGGGTCGCGAACTCGGTCGAGTACGGGCTCTCCGGCTCGGTGTACACCCGCGACGTCGAAAGGGCGTTCCGCGCGATGCGGGAGTTCGAGACCGGGATCTTCTACGTGAACTCGTCCACGATCGGCGCGGAGGTGCACCTGCCCTTCGGCGGCGTCAAGAACACGGGCAACGGCCATCGCGAGGCCGGAATCGCGGGCCTCGAGGTCTTCACCGAGTGGAAGTCCATCTACGTGGACTTTTCGGGCCGGCTGCAGCGCGCGCAGATCGACACGCACGAGAGCGACGAGATCTGATTCGCGAGCGGGCGTGAAGACCGAGAGCGCGGTGGCCGGTTCGTCTGGAGCGCGGCCGCGCGTCTCCGCGCGCGGTGACCAGATGCCCGCGTCGCCGATCCGCCGGCTCATGCCGCTCGCCGAGGAGGCAAAGCGCCGAGGCGTTCGCGTCCTGCACCTGAACATCGGTCAGCCGGATCTCGAGACGCCCGCGCCGATGCGGGATCGGCTGGCGAGATACCCCGACCGAGTGATCGCATACACCCCCTCCGGCGGCACTCCGGAGTACCTCGCGTACCTCTCGGAGTACTACCGGCGGCTCGGAATCTCGCTCTCGGCCGACGAGCTGATCGCGACGACCGGTGGGAGCGAAGCGATCCTCTTCGCGTTTCTGGCCTGCGCGGACCCGGGGGACGAGGTCCTCCTCGTCGAGCCGTTCTACACGAACTACTCCGCGTTCGCCGCGATGGCCGGCGTCCGTCTCGTGCCGCTGACGACGCGGGTCGAGGACGGATTCCATCTGCCGCTCCGCGAGGAGTGGGAGCGCGCGTGCACCCCGCGGACCCGGATGGTCCTCCTCTGCAATCCGAACAATCCGACGGGCACGGTCTACTCGCCCGAGGAGCTCGAACTCGTCGCGTCCTTCTGCCGGGACCGCGGCCTGTTCCTCGTGTGCGACGAGGTCTACCGGGAGTTCGTCTACGACGGCCGCCGCACGGTCAGCGCGCTCGACCTCCCGGGCTCGGAAGACGCCGTGGTCGTGGTGGACAGCCTTTCCAAACGGTACAGCGCCTGCGGCATCCGGCTGGGCTGCCTGGCGACGCGCAACCGCGACGTCCACCGGGCGGCGCTCCGCATGGCGCAGGGGCGACTTTCCCCGCCGGGCCTGGCGCAGTTCATGGCGGTCGGCGCGCTCGACCTTCCGGCGAGCTACTTCACGGACCTCGTCGCGGAATACGAACGGCGCCGGAACGTCCTCTACGAGGGCCTGCGGCGGATCCCGGGAGTCTTTCTCACGCAGCCCGAAGGCGCGTTCTATTTCGTGACCCGGCTGCCGGTCGCCGACGGCGACGACTTCGCGAGCTGGATGCTCACCGACTTCCAGCACGACGGCGCGACGGTGATGGTCGCTCCCGCCCGCGGTTTCTATGGAACTCCGGGGCTCGGCGCGGACCAGGTGCGCATCGCGTACGTCCTCAAGGCAGAGGACCTGCGGTCGTCGGTCGAAGCCCTTTCGGCCGGGCTCGCCGAGTACGGGCGCGGGCGTGAACCCGCCCGTCCTCGGAAGACGAGCGTCTCGCCGGCCGAAGAAGATCGCGCGCTTCCGCAGGGGACATAGTCGCCCGGCCGCGCAAGGACCAAGCGTACCTGTTCGAGGCCGTCGAGCTCGGCCGGGAAGAGAGAGCGAGAGGCTCTTCGGCTGCGCACCGATAGGATGCCCCTCGCTCACAACGATTGCGGAGGTCGTCTTGAAAGTTTTCCGAAGTGTCTCCTGCGTGGCGCTGCTCGCTCTCATCGAGGCCACGTCGCTCGTCGCCGCGAAAAGAGAAAACTCTCCGAAGGCGCCGGACGGCACGGTCGCGAAGCTTTACGCCGGCCTCGAATTCCGGAACATCGGACCGTTCCGCGGCGGGCGCGTGGTCGCGGTCGCGGGGGTTCGCGGTCAGCCGCTCGTCTACTACTTCGGCGGCACCGGCGGCGGGGTGTGGAAGACGGTCGATGGAGGCTCCAACTGGCAGGCGATGTCGGACAAGGACTTCCGGACCGGCTCTGTCGGCGCCCTCGGGGTGGCCGAGTCCGATCCCAACGTCCTCTACGCCGGGATGGGCGAGGCGGCCATCCGCGGCAACGTCTCCCACGGGGATGGGGTCTACAAGTCGACGGACGCCGGAAAGACGTGGAAGAACGTGGGGCTCGGCAGGACGTTCCAGATCTCGCGTGTGAGGGTCGATCCGAGAAACCCGGACGTCGTCTACGTGGCGGCGCAGGGGCACGTCTGGAGCTCGAATGCGGAACGCGGGATCTACCGCTCGCGGGACGGCGGCAAGTCGTGGGACCGCGTTCTCTTCGTGAGCGAGAAGACGGGCGCGTGCGACCTCGCCATGGATCCCACGAATCCGCGGATCCTCTTCGCCGGGATGTGGCAGGCGTATCGGAAACCTTGGACGCTCGAGTCTGGCGGCGCCGAGAGCGGCCTCTACCGCTCGACCGACGGCGGCGACACGTGGAAGAGACTTACGGAAGGATTGCCGGAGGGCATCGTCGGGATCAGCGGCGTCGCGATCTCGCCGGCCCGTCCCGAGCGCGTGTGGGCAATCATCGAATCGAAGGAAAAGGGGGGCGTGTACCGCTCGGACGACGGCGGGGAGAAGTGGACCCGCACGAACACCGAGAACAAGCTCCGGCAACGCGCCTGGTACTACTCCCGGATCTACGCGGATCCGAAGAACCCGGAGTCAGTCTACGTTTTGAACACCGGCTTCTTCCGCTCGAACGACGGGGGAAAGACCTTCAACGGAATCCCGGTGCCCCACGGCGACAACCACGACCTGTGGATCGACCCGGACGACCCGCAACGGATGATCGAGTCGAACGACGGAGGCGCCAACGTGTCGTTCAACGGCGGCCGGACGTGGTCGTCGATCCTGAACCAGCCGACGGCCCAGTTCTACCGGGTCACGACGGACGACCGCTTTCCCTACTGGGTGTACGGCGCGCAGCAGGACAACTCGACGGTCGCGATCCCGTCGCGGAGCCGGGCAGGCGCGATCGACATCACCGACTGGTACTCCGTGGGAGGGTGCGAGAGCGGGTGGATCGCGCCGAAGCCGAAGAACCCGGACGTCGTGTTCGCCGGATGCTACGGCGGGTCGATCACGCGCTACGACCACAAGACCGGGCAGACACGGCAGGTCATGGCCTGGCCGCAGAATGCGATCGGGCAGGCGCCGAAGGACCTCAAGTACCGGATCCAGTGGAACGCGCCGATCGTGATCTCGCCCCACGACCCGAACACCCTGTACCAAGCGGCGCAGGTCCTCCTGCGCAGCCACGACGAGGGACAGTCCTGGGAGGAGATCAGCCCCGATCTCACGCGAAACGACAAGTCGAAGCAGGGCTACTCGGGGGGTCCCATTACGAGGGACAACACCGGGGTCGAGGTCTACGACGCCATCTTCACGGTCGTCGAGTCGCCGCACGAGGCGGGGACGATCTGGGTGGGAACGGACGACGGTCTGGTCCAGGTCACCCGCGACGCCGGCAAGCACTGGCAGAACGTGACGCCGAAGGGAATGCCCGAGTGGATCCAGGTCAACTCGATCGACGTCTCCCTGCACGACAAGGGGACCGCCTACGTCGCGGCCACGATGTACAAGTGGGACGACTTCCGCCCGTACATCTACAAGACCAGCGACTACGGCAAAACCTGGACGAGGATCGATAACGGCATCCCGGCCAACGCGTTCACGCGCGTGGTTCGCGAGGATCCCACCCGCCGCGGCCTCCTTTATGCCGGGACCGAAACCGGCCTCTTCGTCTCCTTCGACGACGGTTCCAGCTGGCAACCCCTTCAACTCAACCTTCCGGTCGTTCCGATCACGGACCTCGTCGTGAAGGAGGGAGACCTCGTCGTCGCGACGCAGGGTCGCTCGTTCTGGATCCTGGACGACCTGACGCCGCTCCGCGAATACAAGCCCGCGATCGCGGGGGAGCGCGTCCACCTGTTTGCGCCGCGCCCCGCGGTCCGGATGGGCGGCGGCGACGATGGCGACGAGGGATCCGCGCGAACCGCCGGAAAGAACCCGCCGAATGGCGTGGTCGTTTCCTACTGGCTCAAAGAGAAGCCGGCGGAGAAGCAGCCCCTGACGGTCGAGTTCCTGGAGGGCGAGAAGGTTCTACGTACCTACACGAGCGTGAAGAAAGAGGAGGGCGAGGGAGGAGCGGGCGGACCGTCCGACGACGACGGCGACAAGCCGCTCGAACCGAAGGCGGGCCTGAACCGGCTGGCGTGGGACATGCGCATCCTCCGGCCCGCGCTCATCCCGAAAGCCGTGGTCTGGGGCACGCGGGAAGGGCCCCGGGTCGCTCCCGGAACGTACTCCGTGCGCCTGAAGTACGCGGGGGAGACGCTCACTCGGCCGGTCGAGGTCCGGCGGCACCCCGGCGTGTCGGCGACCGACGAGGATCTGAAAGCTCAATTCCGGCTGCTGTCCGACGTGCGGGAGCGGATCGAAGAAACCCATGACGCCGTCGGCCGGATTCGCGACGTCAAGGCTCAGGTGCAGTCGATCGGCGACCGCGCCGAGAAGCTCGGCAAGGGAACGGCGCTCAAGGAAAAAGGGAAGGCGCTCTCGGAGCGGTTGACGGGAATCGAGAAAAAGCTCGTCAACCCGGAGCTCAAGTCGAACCAGGACGTCTTGAACTTTCCGCCGGCTCTCGACCACCAGCTGATCGGGATCGCGTCGGCGGTGTCCTCGGCCGACACGAAGCCGACCGACTCGGCATGGACCTACTCCAAGGAGGTCTCGGCGCAGCTCGCCGCGATTCTCGCGGAGCTCGACGGCGTCCTCGGCAAAGACCTCGCGGCATTCAACGCCGAGGTCCGGCGGGAGGAGATTCCGCCGGTCGTCGTCGTTCCGAGGAAGAAGTAGGCGCGGTCAGGTCTTCACTGTTCGAGAAAGTGTTGGCCGAGCTGTAGTGGCCTTGCCCCTTTGTGGCAAGTGGAGACCTGACCCCCTTTGTGGCAAGTGGAGACCTGACCCCCTAATCGAGCAGCGCGATCAGCGCGGAGAGGTCCGCCGGGATCGGCGCCACGATCTCCATCTCCACGTTGGTCGCGGGATGCCGGAGACCCAGGCGTTCGGCGTGCAGGGCCTGCCTCGGAAACTCCTGCAGCGCGCGCCTCACATCGGCGCCGCGCACCTTGTCGAATCGCGGGCGGCCGTAGACCGGGTCTCCCACGACCGGCAGACCCGCCTGCGCGAGGTGGACGCGGATCTGGTGAGTCCGGCCGGTGACGAGGCGGCACCGCAGGAGCGCCATCCGGATCTCGGGCCACTCGCGCTCGATCTCGTAGAGGGTTCGCGCTTCACGGGCGCCGGCGGGCGCGACCTCCGAATTCCGGAAAGCTTTCATCTTCTTGCGGTCGCGCGGGTCGCGACCCACGGGGAACGCGACCTCCCCCTTCCGCACGCGCGGGAACCCGGCGACCAGCGCGAGGTACTCCTTGCGCAGCGAGCGCTTCTTCATCTGTCGGGAGAGCGACGCGTGGGCCAAGTCGGTCTTCGCGACCAGGAGGACCCCGGTGGTGTCCCGGTCGAGCCGGTGGACGATCCCGGGACGCAGCTCCCCGCCGATCCCGGACAGGTCCCGCACGTGGTGCAGCAGGGCGTTCACGAGCGTGCCGGAAGCATGGCCGGGCGACGGGTGCACCACGATCCCCGCGGGCTTGTCGATCGCCAGGATGTGCCCGTCCTCGTAGAGGATCGAGAGGGGAATCGCCTCGGCTTCGATGGCCGTCGCCCGGGGCTCGGGGACTTCCACCTCGACGTCCTCTCCGGCGCGGACCACGTGCGATCGCTTGACCGGAACACCCTTCAGGCGGACCGCGCCCTCCCCGATGAGCTTCTGGATCCGGGACCGCGACAGGTCGGAGCAGGCGGAAACCAGGAAGAGATCGAGACGGGTGCCCTCGGACGGGACTCCGATTCGAAACCGGCGGATCACGCCTCGGCGCGGCGCCGGCGCGAGAGGAAGACGAGCATCCCCACGGCCGCGGCGGCTGCCAGCAGCCCGATGAACTGGGACGTCGAGAGCACTCCGGGGACCAGGAAGCCGCGAACCGAGTCTCCGCGGAAGTTCTCGATCAGGCCGCGCGTGATCGCGTAGAGCAGGATGTAGAGCCAGAAGACCTCGCCGTCGAACGTCCGCCGCCGGTACGCCCACTGGAGGATGAGAAAGATCAGGAAGGCATTCACCGACAGGTAGATCTGGGTGGGGTGGAGCGGCACGTCGAGCGGAGTTCCCACGGCATCGTGGGCAAAGGGATCGGTGAACCGCACGCCGAGCGGTCCGTCGGTGGGCTTGCCGTAGCAGCAGCCGGCCGCGAAGCATCCCCAGCGGCCGATGGCCTCGCCGAGCGCGATCGAAGGAGCACCCATGTCGGCGACCCTCCACGCCGGAAGTCGGTGTTTCTTCATGTACCAGATGCCGACGGCCGTCGCCGCGATCAGGCCGCCGTAGAAGACGCCGCCGGAACGGAGGACCTCGACCAAGCTGCGCGGGTTCTCGACGTAGTGCCGCCACTCCACGATCACGAGGAGGGCTTTCGCGCCCAGGATCGCGGCCGCGAGGACGTACAGCGAGAAGTCGAAGATCTTCTGCTCGGGCAGACCCTCGGCGCGGGCCTTCCGGCGGAGCAGCCAGATACCGACGAGGTAGGCGATCGCCAGGACGACGCCATACGTCGGCAGGTAGAACGACCCGATCCGGATAAGACGCGGAAACATCAGCGGGTCGCCGGCTGAGCCTCGGCGTCATCCTCCCGCTGGAGCATGTCGAGGAAGAGGAGCGCGACCCCCGCGCAGATCGCGGAGTCGGCCACGTTGAAGGCCGGCCAGTGGTGGCCCGAGATCGAGAAATCCAGGAAGTCCACCACGTACGTGAAGCGCACCCGGTCGAGGAGATTCCCGACAGCGCCCCCGAGGATCAGGGCGAGGCCCATCTGGAGCCGGACGCTCTTGTGCGGCGACCGGAGCGCGTAGCCCGTCACGATCAGGAAGACGAGGACCGCGACGCTGTTCAGGACGATGGCCTTGATCGATGAGTCCACGGAAGCGAAGAGCCCGAAAGCCGCGCCGCTGTTCTGGACGTACGTCAGGTCGAACAATCCCGTCACGATCTCCCGCGACTCGTGGACCTGGAACGAACGCATCACGACGCCCTTGGTCCACTGGTCCAGGAGGAGCACCGCCAGGGAAACCAGGAAATACGCGCCGCGATAGATGGCGCTCTCGCGCAGCCGGGGAAAGTAGCTCATCGAGCGACTCCGGCGGGCTGGCCGGGGAGCGCCTGAAGAGCGTCTCGGCACCGTTCGCAGAGCCCGTCCCCGTCCGCCTCGGGCGTCACCTTCCAGCACCGGTCGCAGCGCCGGCCCCGCGCCTTCTGGAATCGGAGCGAGAGCCCGGGATAGGTCGTCGAGGCAATCCAGCCCTCCCCGCTCCCGCCGGAGGGATCGAGGACCGTTTCCGAAACGATGAAGAGGTTCGCGAGACCCGCGCCCTCCGAGTCCGTGGCTTTCCGGTCCGCGTCCAGTGCATCGTTGCCGGTCAACACGATGGCGCCCTCGAGGGAGGAGCCGATGGTCTTCTCTCTCCGCGCGTTCTCCAGCAGCCGGGAGGCCTCTTCCCGCAGTTTCATGAGGCGATCCCAGGCTTCTTCGGGGACTTCGTCTTCCGGCAGGTCATCCAGCCGGTCGAAACGCGTCACGTGGACCGATTGTTCCTTCGCGCCGGGCAGCGCCTCCCAGATTTCTTCGGACGTGAACGGAAGAACGGGCGCGGCGAGAGTCGCGATCGCCCGGCCGATCCGCGACATGGCGGTCTGGGCCGACCGGCGTTCCCGCGAGGCGGCGGGAGAGGCATAGAGCCGGTCCTTCAGGACGTCGAGGTAGAAGGACGAGAGAGTCGTCGCGCAGAAGTTGACGAGGGAGTGGTAGACGAGGTGGAACTCGTAGCGCTCGTACGCCTCGGAGACGCGCGCCGCGAGCCGGCGAGTCTGCTGGAGGGCCCAGCGGTCGAGCTGGAGCAGTCCGCCCGGCGCCACGCCGTCCGTCGCGGGATCGAAGTCGTAGAGGTTCGAGATGAGGTATCGCGCCGTGTTCCGGATCTTCCGGTACGCCTCGGCGCAGCGGGCGAGGATCTCCTCGGAGATCGGGTCGTCGTCCCGATAGTCGGCGCTCGCCACCCACAGCCGCAGGATGTCCGCGCCGTACTTCGGGATGAGCTCCCGCGGCTCGATGACGTTCCCGACCGACTTCGACATCTTCTTTCCGGAGGACACGTCAACCACGAATCCGTGCGTCACGACGCCGCGATAGGGGGCGTCCCCGTACAGCGCGACCGACGTGAGCAGCGACGACTGGAACCAGCCGCGGTGCTGGTCGTGCCCCTCGACGTAGAGGTCCGCGGGGACTTCGCCCTCAGGACGACGGAGGCTTGGCCACTCCCCCTTCCGCAGGACCGCGGCGTGGGAGACACCCGAGTCGAACCACACGTCCAGGATGTCGGTCTCCTTGACGAAGTCCTCCCGCGCGAACCCGCGCAGGTCGGCCCCCTCCGGCAGGAAGTCGTTCGCCGGCCGCGCGTACCAGGCGTCCGCGGCCTCGTTGCCGAAGATCCCGACCACGTTGTCGAAGAATTTCTGCTGCTCCCCGGGCGAGTCCGCCCAGGGATAGACCGTGCGGGCGCCGTCGCGAGCCGCGTAGAGGAGCGTGATGGGTGAGCCCCAGCGCCTCTGCCGCGAAATCACCCACTCCCGGCGGTTCTCGACCATCCCCGTGATCCGCGCCTCTCCCCAGGGCGGGACCCACCCCACGCGCCGGATGGCATCGAGGGCTCCGCTCCTCAGGTCCGCGGACGGATCGTCGAGCCGGATGAACCACTGGATCGTGGCGCGGAAGATCACCGGGTTCTTGCAGCGCCAGCAGTGCGGATACTCGTGCCGGAACGCCGGGTCGAAGTGGACAAGGGCGCCGGCCGCGTCCAGGTCCGCCACGATTTCCGCGTTCGCGTCGAGAACCTTGCGGCCCCGGTACTTCGCGACCGTCGTGAACCGCCCGCCCTCGTCGACGGGAGAGAGGATGGGGAGGTTCTCGCGGACGCCGGTCTGAAAGTCGTCCTCTCCAGCCCCCGGCGCCGTGTGGACGAGGCCCGTGCCCGCTTCCATCGTCACGTAGTCTCCGACCACGAAGCGGAACGATCGCGCCTCCTCCTCGGGAGTCAGCTCGCCCCGCATCTCCCGCGGAAGGGGATGGCGGTAACGCAGACCGTCGAGGTCCGAACCCTTCGCCGTCCCCAGAATCGTGACGTCGCCCCAGGCCGCGCGCCGCGCGACGTCCTCGGCGAGCTTCTCCGCCACCACGGTGAGCCGGCCGCCGGCGGAAAGGAGCAGGTAGGTCTCGTCGGGGTGGGCGGCGATGGCGATGTTCGACGGGATCGTCCAGGGCGTCGTCGTCCAGATCAGCGCGAACACGGGCGAGGAGGTTTCGACTGGAACCCCGTCCCTGGCGAAGCGGCTGGCGGCGCCGGGCTCGAGCTCGAACGCCACGTCGATCGCCGGATCGCTCCTCTTCTCGTATTCGAGCTCCGCTTCCGCGAGCGCGGTCTGGTCCGCGAAACACCACCGCACGGACTTCAGGGCCTGGTAGACGAGCCCTTTCGAGTAGAACTGCCCGAACGCCCTCGCGATCTCGGCCTCGTAGTCGCGGCTCATCGTGGTGTACGGCCGTTCCCACAGTCCGCCGACGCCCAGGCGTTTGAACTCCTCGCGTTGGATGCCGATGAATCGCTCCGCGTAGGCTCGGCAGGCGCGGCGAATCTCGACCGCCGACATGTCCCGCTTCTTCGCGCCCAGCTCCTTGTCGACCTTCCGCTCGATCGGTAGGCCGTGGCAGTCCCACCCCGGGACGTACGGCGCGTCGAACCCGAGCATGGTGCGGCTCCGGACGATGAAGTCCTTCAGGACTTTGTTCAGGGCGTGGCCGATGTGAATGTTGCCGTTCGCATACGGCGGCCCGTCGTGGAGGATGAAGCGCGGGCGGCCCGCGGACGCCGCCCGGATGGCCGCCTCGAGACCGTTTTTCTCCCACGCGGCGAGCCTCTCCGGCTCCCGCCGCGGAAGGTCTGCCTTCATGGGGAAGTCGGTTTTCGGCAGGTTCAGCGTGGCCTTCAACGCGGCCTTGTCGTCTTCGGGCGTCGCCATGATCGAGGCCCGGAAAGATAGCAGGTGTCGGACGGTCGGGAGCGGCCTCGGAGGCCTCGAGCGCTACTCCTCGGTGGTCAGCGCGACGACCGCGGCGGCTATCGTGCTCGTGTGGGTGATCGACACCTCCGCGTCGAGAACGCGAAGCTCGCGCGCCCGCGCGAGAGCGCGACCGTGAAACGAGAGGATCGGCTTTCCGCGCGGGTCACGCCCGACCTCGATGTCGCGAAACGCGAGACCGCGCCAGCCCGTGCCGAGCGCCTTCATGGCGGCCTCCTTCGCGGCGAAGCGGCCGGCGACGTGCTCCGCGCGAGCGCGCGCGTGACGGCGCGATCGCGAAATCTCTTCCGGGCGGAAGACACGGTCGAGGAACCGGTCGCCCCACCGCTGCAGAACCGCGGCGACGCGGTCGACCTCGGCCAGGTCGAGGCCGAGAAGGAGCTTCACGGCGTCACTTGAGCCCGAAGAAGCGGGCGATCCGCTGGCGCAGAGGGTTTCGATCCTCCGTCCGGTCGGTCTCGCCCTTCGCGGCCTCGAGCGCGTCGGTGGCCTTCTTTCGGCGCTCCTGCATCGTCAGCTCCAGCATGCCCACGATCGAGGGGTTCTCGCGAAGGATGGGCGCCAGCGTGGACTTGTCGATTTCCAGGAGAGTCGCCTCGGTAAGCGCGCGAACGGTCGCGGTCCGGGCATCGCCCGTGAGCAGGCTGATCTCGCCGAACGCGGTGCCGGCCTCCAGCACTGCGAGCCTCTGGCTCTCGCCGACCGCCCCGTGGGCGGAGACGCCGAGCCGGCCCGCCTCCACGATGAACATCGACGAGCCCCGGTCCCCCTCCCGGACGATCGTCTCGCCCGCCGCGAAACGTCTCTCCCGGGCCCCGACGGCGACGCGCGAGCGCGCCTCGTCGGACAACAGCGCGAAGAGGTCGACGCTGGAGATCGCAGCCTCGATGGATGCCCGCCGATCCGCCGCGGTCAGCGCACCGGCGGACCACTGCCACTGGCGGATGAGCGGGAACGCGATCCGGATGCCCTGCCGGTCGAGCCGGTACCAGACTCGCTCGTGGATCTGCGAGTCGAGGTCCAGGAACTTCGCGTAGTCCTCCAGCCAGTACCGCAGCTCGTAGGTAATCGAGAAATCTCCGAAGCCCTTCACGTAGGCGACCGGCTCCGGATAGGCGGCGACGCCGGGCACGTCACGGGCAGCGGCCTCCAGGGCCTCCCGGGCCGGCGCCGGCGGCTGGTCGTACTCGAGGCCGACCTTCAACGTCCTCGCGATCGGCCGCCCGGGCCGCGGGAACACCTCGAGGCGCTCCCGGCTGGCGACGCTGTTCGGGATCATCAGGACGTTGCCCTCCAGGGTGCGCAGCTTCATCGCGCGCCACGACAATTCCTCCACGGTCCCGAAAATCTCCCCGGAGCGGACCATGTCGGCCACCTGGACGGTCTTCTCCAGGTGCAGGGCGAGCCCCGAGAAGAGGTTGCCGAGCGTGTCCTGGAGCGCGAGACCGATGACGACCGTCAAGACCGCGGACGTCGCGATCATGCCGGTGAGCTCCACGCCCAGGATCTGGTGGAACAGGAACCCGACCGCGAGCCCGAAAACGAGAAGGCCCACGATCTGGCGCAGGAGAGCCGGGGCGGCGACCTTGCGGCGCAGCTGGAACGCGACGTCGAAAAAGACGTAGTCGAGGAGTCGGGTGAATACGAGCGCGACGGCGATGCCGATGGCGAGGGTGCCGTAGTCGCGGTTCCGGGCATCGCTCGTCGGAACGCCGAGCGTCGAGAGGAGGAGGACGAGCGCGACCGCCGTGGCCGCCAGGGCGACGGGGCCCAGGAGTCGCCGGACGAGGTAGGGCAGCCGTTCGCCGATTGGTTTCATCCGGTCCAGCGTCTTCACAGGCGCGCAATCCTTTCCACGACGGCGCGCGGGTCGCGCGCCTCCTGCACGAGACGGATGCCCGCGACGCCGGAGATCCGGTCCGCGAACCGGGAGACCTGCTCCGCCCGGGACTCGTCGATCCCGCCGATGGCGAACACTTCAGCCCCGTGCGTCGCGCGTCGAGGAAGCTCGGCGAGGGAAGCGGCCCCGAGCGGCGCGCCGAAGCTGGCCTTGGAGGGAGTTTCGAAGACGGGCCCGATCACCACCAGGTCGGCGCCGTCTTCGATTGCGCGAACGGCCTCTTCGGGGGAGTGGGTCGACCGGCCCACCCGCGTTTCCCGGGCAGCCGCGGTGCGGACGCGAGCTACCGGCAAGCCGTCGGCGGGGAGGTGGACGCCGTCGGCTCCGGCGGCCAGGGCGACGTCGAGCCGCCGGTTCAGGAGGAGGGGAACGGTCGGGCCAAGCTTCTCCCGCGCAACCCCGGCCCACCGCACTGTCTCCCGGTCCGTCGCGTGTCTCTCCCGAAGCTCGACGAGAAGACCTTCGGCCCCCCGGAGGGATTCCAGAATGCGCTCGAACGCGGCGTCTCCCACCGCGGCACGGTCCGTGACGTAGAGGAGCTTCACGAGCGGGTCGACTCCGCCGAAGGCTCCAAAAGCTCGCCGGAGAGCACCTTCAGGTCAGTCGCGCCGGCGAGGAGGTGCACAAGACCGAGCCCCGAAACGAAGCCTCGGAAGAAGCCGGAGCTCGTCCATCCGGCGCTGCCGGCTCCGCCGGTCCAGGGCCGGAGCAGCAGGTACACGCCGACCGCCGTGCAGTAGAAGACGAACAGCGCGCTGACGAGGACGGTCGAAGCGCGAAGGCTGCTCACTGCCGCCGATTGTAGATTGCGCGCGGATAAAAAAACCGCGCCCGAAGGCGCGGTGTGAGAAGAGGAAACCCCGGAAGAAGTCGGGATGGGACCCTGGGATCAGCCCTTGTCGCCCTTGCCGTGACCCTTGTAGCTCGGGGGCGGGGGCGCCGGCGCCTGGGGAGGCGGAGGTGCCGCTCGCTCGACCCGGGGGGCCGGCGCCGGACGATATTCTCGTTGCGGCGGAGGCGCGCGATACTCCCGCGGCTCCGGACGGTTCTCCGGCCGATACTCGCGCTGCGGAGGAGGCGCCGCCTTGTATTCGCGCGGCTCCGGCCGGTATTCGCGCTGCGGTGGCGAGTACTGCGGTGGACGCTCGAGCCGCGGAGCGCGATATTCACGCGGCGCCGGCGCGGGTTGCTCGACCCGCTGCCGCCAGTCGGCCGGAGCTTCCTTCACCCGCGGCGGGTCATCCTGCCAACGGCGGCCCGGCACCGCGCCATCGATCACGCGCTTGGCCGGGGAGTCTCCGCGGCCGCGCCAATCCTCTTCCCGCGCCACCGACTTGGCCGGCTTCTGGCGGGGAGATTCAAGCACCGGCGCGGGCGGAGTCTGCCTGCCGCTGCCACCGCGCTGCCGCCACTCCTCGGAAACCGGGGCCGGCGCCACGCGCTCCGGATTCTTCACGGCCCTCGGGACGTCCGGAGACTCGACGCGTCCGACTTCGCGGCCCCGCCCGCGCCAGATCTCGCGGGTGTCCGGGTCGTTCCGCGGAACCCTCGCCATCGGAGCCTCGGCAGACGAAGAGTCTCCCGGCATGATCGAGACGGGCGGCTTGCGTCCGCGCTCGAAGGTTGGGGCCTTGTTCCCGGTCCCGGCCCCCTTCTCGAAACCGCGGCTTCCCAGGAGCTCGGAGACGGTCCGGCTGCGCTCGACGATCGTTCCGCGCGACGCGAGGTCTTCCGCTCCCGGTCCGCCGAGCCGGCCCCGGCCGGAAACGACCGCGCGCTCCTGGAGAGCTTCCAGGGTCGACGGGGGAAGCGACTTCTCCCGCGCCAGGACCGGCGCGAGCCGGATCGAGTCCTTGTTCTTCGTCCGCTCGATCACTCCG
>JBBQKV010000059.1:0-16538 GCA_038327245.1 Acidobacteriota bacterium | reverse complement strand
ATTCTCGTCACGGGCGGCACCGGTTTCGTCGGGACGCATCTCGTCAATGCCCTCGCACGGCGGGGCCACGCCGTCGCGGTGCTCGCCCGGCATCCCGACGGCGCGCGCAACCGCTACAACCGGCCGGTGGAGCGGGTCCGGGGCAACGTCCTCGACGGACCGTCGCTCAGGGCGGCGCTCTCGGGGCGGGACGCCGTGATCCACCTCGTCGGAATCATCCACGAGCAGGGGGCGCAGACGTTCGACCGGATGCACCGCCAGGCCGCGGAAAACGTGGTCGCGGCGGCCCGCGAGGCCGGAGTGCGACGTCTCCTGCACATGAGCGCGATGGGGGCGTCGGAAGACGCTGCCGACGAATACTCGCGCACCAAGGCCGCGGGGGAACGTGCGGTCCAGCAATCCGACCTCGACTGGACGATCTTCCGGCCCTCGATCGTCTTCGGGCCGGGGGATGGATTCGTCTCGCTGCTGGCGCCCATCGTCCGGAAGAACCCGCTCTTCATTCCGGTCATCGGCCGCGGGGAGACGCGCTTTCAGCCGGTCTCGGTCTACGACGTCGCCCGCCTCTTCGCGGATGCGCTCGAGAAGCCGGAGACGGTCCGAAAGACGTTCGAGGTCGGAGGCCCCGACGTCCTGACGCTGAACGAAATCTACCGGGAGATCGCGACCGTCGTCGGGAAGCGGCGCAAGCCGCTGCTCCACCTGCCGCTCTGGTGGGGGCGATTCCTCGCCGGCCGCTTCGAGGCGCTCGCGCGGGGCGGCTGGATGGCGCATCCCCCCCTGACGCGCGACCAGCTGAAGAGCCTCTCGCGGGACAACGTGGGCGACGTTTCCCAGACGGTCGACGTCTTCGACGGAGAGTGGCGGGAGTTCCGATCCGGCCTCCGCGAGTACCTGACGGGAGGCATGGAACACGATCCGCGTTCCGGCTTCGGGGGCGAGGTCGAGATGGAGCCGGTGAAGGTGCTGCGGATCCGGTGAGACGGGTCCTTCTTTGCGCGGTCCTTGGCGCTCTCCTCGGCGCGGACACCGCGCGTGCCGTCGAGCCCGTCCCGTCCGTTCCGCCGCTTCGGGAGCAGCACGCCATCCGGCAGGCCTGGCTCAAGAAGCGCCTCGACGAGGTGCTGCCCGGGCTCCTGCGGAAGCATCGCATCTCGATGTGGATCGTGGCGAACCGCGAGTACGACGAGGACCCGGTCTTCCGGTCCCTCGTCTCCCCGTCGCAGTTCGCGGCGCGGCGCCGCACGATCCTGGTCTTCACGGATCGTGGTCCCGCGAAGGGCGTGGAGCGCCTGGCTCTGGGCGGCGGCTCGAACGGCGGGCTGTACACGGTGTACCGGGATCCGGACGTCAAGACCCGCGAGCTGTGGGGGAGCGCGCAGTGGGCGCTGCTGCGGAAGGTCGTCGACGAGAGGAAGCCCGCGACGATCGCGCTCGACATTTCGCACACCCACGCGTTCTCCGACGGGCTGTCCGCCGGCGAGCGGGAGGAGCTCGAGGCGGCTCTCGGCCCCTGGACGTCGAAGATCGTGCGCGCCGAAGAGCTACCGCTGGAGTACCTGGAGATCCGCGTTCCCGAGATGGTCGCGCCGTATCGCGACCTGATGCGGATCGCCCACGGGCTGATCGCGCGCGCGTTCTCGAACGAGGTGATCGCTCCCGGGAAAACCACGACGGCCGACGTCGAGTGGTGGCTGCGCCAGAGAGTCAACGACCTCGGGTTGGGGGAGTGGTTCGCGCCCACGGTCGACGTCCAGCGTCGAGGGGTGAAGCCCGGCGCGATCGTCGGCGAGAGGGGGGAAGTCGTCATCCAGCGCGGCGACCACCTCCACGTGGACTTCGGCATCCACGCCCTCGGCCTCGCGACGGACACGCAGCACGTCGGTTACGTCCTGCGCGAAGGGGAGACCGACGCGCCCGCCGGCCTGCGCCGGGCACTCGAGAGATCCAACCGCCTTCAGGACCTGCTGCTCGAGCGGCTCCGCCCCGGACTTACCGGGAACCAGGTCCTCGCGGACACGCTCGCCGCCGCGAAGAAGGAAGGTTTGACCGCCACTGTCTACTCGCACCCCATCGGCGACCACGGGCACGGCGCCGGCCCGCTGATCGGGCTGTGGGACCGGCAGGACGGCGTCCCGGGACGCGGCGACGTGAAGGTCCTGCCGTCGACGTGGTTCTCGATCGAGCTGGAGGCGACGACCCCCGTGCCCGAGTGGGACGGCCAGCCCGTGCGCTCCGCCCAGGAGGAGGACGCCATGCTCGACGAGAGCGGTCGCATCTCCTGGGTGCTGCCGCGCCAGACGAAATACCTCCTCGTCCGCTGAAAGAAAAGGGCCCGCGAAAGCAGGCCCGCATTCGAAGACTCGGACGGCTACGGCCGCTCGGGTTCGCCTTTCGCGTGAGAAACGCGATCCCCCTCGCGCATCGCCTGCGCTTCGGTCAGGTACTTCCCGTGCTTCGTGCGTCCGTACCAGCGGTCCCCCTCCCTGTGGAAGATCTTCGTGTCGAGGTTGACCCAGACCATTCCGCGCGAGGGCGGGGACTGGTAGGGCGCGTCGGCCTCGGTCCTGTTCTCGCTCGCGCGCGTGGAGCGACCCGCCGGCGGAGCCTCGCGGCTTTCGGTGCGCGGCGTCGACGCCGTCTCGCCTCTCTTTTCCGGAGCGCGCGACGCCGTCTCGGCGCGCCCGACCTTGATGGAAGGACGGATCTTGTCGAGGAGCGCGCCCGAAATGCCGGCCCGCGCGAGGTCGGGCATCGAGGAGTACGGACGGTTCTCCACGATCCTTTTGGCGATCGCGGGGCCCACTCCCGCCAGGGACTCGAGCTCTCTCATCGAGGCCGAGTTCACGTCGACCTTGTCGCCCCGGGACGGCGCCGACGCGGCCGACCTCGACTCGGAACGCGGCGCCTCGCGGCTGGCCGTTCTCGAGGGCGGCTCTGGCTTCGCCGCCTCCGCCCGGGCGCGGCTGACCGTGACCATTCCCCGGATTTTCGCGAGCGTCGCGTCGGGCACGCCGGCCTTCGAGAGGCCGGCCGCGGAAGAGTAAGGCCGGTTGTCCACGATCCTCTTCGCGATTGCAGGGCCGACCCCGGGCAGCGATTCGAGCTCGCTCATCGACGCGGTATTGAGATCGACCTTGTCCTTCTTCGAGGCCGCGGACGCCGCGCCGCCCGAGACGATGAGAAGGGTCAGACACGCTCCGAGAAGAGACTTGATGCGCACGTTCATCGGACCTCCTTTTCATGCATCTTTCTCCGCGGGCGCATGAACCGCAGATGAACCAGTTCCGGAGGGAACGCCCGCGCCGGGCAAAAAAAAGGGCGCGACTCGCGTCGCGCCGGAAAAGGAGGGATGCGTCGCTTGCTTGGACGTTGGATTCCGGGATTGTTACTTCCCGGTCGCGGGTCCCCGGCGCAGCCGGATCGTTCCGGAGGTCGTCTGGACCCGAACCTTCTCTCCGCCGCCGTTCACCGCCCCGGTGCCCGTGACCGTGCCGTCTCGGCGGGAGATCGACACCTCCGGGAAGTCGGACCGGATCGAAGTCTCCTCCGGATCCGCGTCGGTGACGGTCAGCTCCAGGCTCCCGCGAAAGTCGGCGGGCAGGGTCAGGTCCACGTCCCCGCCGCCGCTCTGGATGGCGATGCCCTCCCGGAGCTGCCGGGACGCGACCGCAATCCGGACGTCGCCGCCGGCCGTCCGCGCGTTGACGGCGCCAACAACGACGGGGACCACGATGTCGCCGCCGCCGGTGCGCGCCAGGAGCGCGCCGCCGACCCGGCCGATGCGGATGTCTCCGCCGGACGTCTCCACCCGCGCCGCGCCCAAGACCGAGATCGCACGGACGTTGCCGGCCAGGGTCTGCGCCGCGAAGTCGCCTTTCACCGGACCGATCTCGATGTCGCCCCCGAGGGTCTTGACGTCGGCCCCGGCTCCCGCCGAACCGACCTGGATCTCGCCGGAGTGGGTCAGGATCTTCACGCGCCCCGACACCGCGCCGATCCGGTAGCTGCTCGTCCCGCTCGTCGAGAGGAAGTCGCCGGCGATGTCGCCCCGGAAGACGGGGGAGTCGATCGCGGTGCCTCCGGCAGCCGAGTGCGCGTGAACCTCGACATCCGGGTCCGGCACGACCACATCGCGCGTCCGGACCCTGACCTCCGGAACCCGCACGACCACCTCGGGAGAGTGGACGTCGATCGCGGGGACCCGCCCGCGAACCTCCGGGACGTGGACCCGGGGCACGGTCACGACGAAGGACCGCCGCTCCGGGACGACCTCCCGGGCGTCCTCCGCCCGGGTGCCGGCCGCGAGCAGCACGATCGCGCCGTTCAGAGCGGAGAGGCGAACGTTCCCGCCTCCTTCGCCGACGCGACCCGAGTAGGACCGCCGGGGATCGACGACCCAGACCTCCCGGATGCCGCGCACGCCTTCGCGGACTCCCTCGCGGACACCGTCCCGCACTCCCTCCCGGACTCCCTCCTCGACCGAGCGCGTGTTGCGGCGGATCTCGACGTCGACGTCCCGCATCGACTCCTCGAGCTCCTTCTCCAGGTCGTGCAGGTCGACCACGGCGGCGGCGTCGCCGTCCTCGGTGACCACGATCCGGCGGCCCGGCCGGTCTTCTCGAATCTTCTTTCGGATCACTTCCTTGTCCGGATCCTCCAGGCGTCGGGGCAGCGCGAACGTGGAAGAGATGGCCCCGTGCATCGTGGACGCGGTGAGATCGAAGCGCGACTCCTTCGGGAGCGTGAGTCGCACCGTGCCGTTCACGGTGCCGAGGTCGATCGCCGTGCCGCGCGGAACCCCGGCCGCGCCGACCACGACGTTCCCGTTGACCGTCTGCGCGTCGAGCGAGCGGCGCACGCCCCAGGCTTCGACCGAGCCGTTCACGGTCCGGAGGCGGAGGTCCCCGTCGAGGTCGCGGGAACGAACGTCCCCGTTGACCGTCTCGAGTTTCGCGGAGACGCCGGAAGGGACCGTCACCTGGAGCCGGGCGTTCACCCGGACATCCCCCCAGCGCGGAAAGTCGCGGAAGGTGCGGAAGGCGCGGTTGCTGGTCTCGAAACGCCGGATCCGGTCCCCCCAGCGGGTTTCGACCGAGAAGTCGTTGCCCTCCCGGGACTGCACGAGCCGGACGTCCTGGAGGACCTGCTCCGCCCGGGCGCGGGTCGGGGCGACGACGACGATTGTCGCGACCGCCGAGAACGACCGGCCGGGCGTGGCGACGACGTCGCCGGACACGTTTTCCAGACGCAGCACCGAGCCGGGCGCGAGCGTGGCCGAGATGCGGTCGGTCCGGTGGGCCGTCTCGTCTGCCCTCGCGATCGCCGCGCCGAGCGTCATGAGCACGGTTCCGAGCGCGAGGAGAATCCAGAGGACGGCGCGGTCGGTCTTGTCGGCTCGAGAAGGACCCATCCCTTCCAGAGACGCCGGGGTCCCGAGGGGGTTACGCATCCTCACAGGTCGATCGCCTTCAGCGCCGACGCGGCCCGCGCGCGCACGAAGCCGTTCTCCTGCGGATCGACGGCCTTCTCCCGCAGAGACTGGATGGTCTTCGGGTCCGGCGTCTCCCGCGCGGATGCTGCCAGCGCTTCCACCGCCACGAGACGCACGCCGGGGTTCGGGTCGTTGGCGAGCGCCTCCAGGAGAGCGGCGCGGATCTCGGGAGTGGACAAGAAGGAAGCCAGCGCTTCGGCGGCCTTCTTCCGGACGCCGGGATTGCGATCGCGCTTCAACGTGCCCGCGAGGGCGCGAACGATGTCGGGAGAGGCGATGCCCGCGCCGGCCCCCGAGTGCCCGGAGACGAGCTCGATGGCGCGGGACTTCTCGCCGGCCGTCTCGGAGCCGCGCGAGAGGAGATAAGCGAGCAGCGTCGAGACCTCGGGGTCGGCCGGACGCCCCACCACGGAGTGGTGCGTCATGGCGTCGAAGTCGATGCCGACCCGGCCGTCCGGATCCGTCCGGTACGCCACGTTGGAGAGCCGCGGATTCCCGGCGAGATCCGGCGCGCTCCGGGCGGCTCCGGCCGCCGGCCGGGAAGCCGTGCCGGCCGCAGGAGCGGGGCGCCATCCCCCGCGCGCGACGGCAAAACCGGCGGCGGCCGCGACGAGGAGCGCCGCCGCGCGGGCGAGGTACCGGCTGACCCGGGCCCGCGGCCGGAACTCGCGGATCCGCTGCCGGGCGACCTCGTCGTGCAGCAACGCGAGCGTCCGGGACCGGAACTCCGGCGTCACGGCCGCGTCTCGATCGACGCCGAGCGCCTCCCACGTCTCTTCGATGGCCGGGAGGGCGGCGGTGCAACCGGCGCAGCCGGCGAGATGCCGTTCGAAGTCCTGGCGCTCGAGGGCGTCCGCCTCTCCGAGCAGACGGTTGATCGCGCGGTCCGTCAGTTCACGACATTCCATACCGCTTCTCCTTCCGAGAACCGCGCCTTCAGGGTCTCGACGGCGCGGAAGATGCGAGTCTTGACAGCTCCGACCGAGATCCCCAGGATGCGGGCAATCTCGGCGTAGGGGAGCTCGTGGTAGCGGGCGAGAACGAGCGCCTCGCGCTGCTCCTCGGACAGGCCCTGGAGCGCGCGCCGGACGGCCGCTCGGCGCTGCCGCCCGTCCAGCCGGGCTTCCGCGCCTTCGCCGCGCGCCGGCAGCTCGGCGACCGCCTCGAGCGGAACGACGGTCGCCCGGTGATCGCGGCGCCTCCGGTCCCGGCAGGCGTTCGCCGCGATGGCGAAGAGCCACGACGAAACGGCGGCCCGGCCGTCGTATTGATGTGCCCGGGAAATCACCTTGACGAACACCTCCTGCGTCACTTCTTCGGCGGTCTCGCGATCCGCGAGCATCCGGCTCGCGAACCGCAGGAGAGCGGGGGCGTAGCGCTCGAAGAGCTCCCCGGCTCCGCTCGCGTCGCCGCCGCGGATCCTCTCCAGGAGCACCCGGTCCTCGATCAATCCACCGGCCACGCCGTCACTTTCGAGGAGGGAGACGTCCCCCGCTCGGAAAGGTTTCGGCCGGGGAGAATCCAGATCCCCCGCCCGCGACGTAAACGGGCCGGATCAACGGCATCGGATTTGGCCAGCTGGTTGGTATCCTGCAACAAGTCGCGGGAACAGGATTTATCCTGGACCCGCCGCCTGATTCCAGGATTCCGGAAGGGGGTGTCGGCATGGGAAAGATTTCGACAGTTGCCGTCAGCGCCGATCGCCCGGCTGCGCTCGAGCGCGCCCGGCTCCGAATGGGGAAGCTCTTCGCTCCCAACCAGGTCCTCGGCCGCCGCAACTCGATCGGCTGCGTGGCGCTGGAGATCACGCAGCGATGCAACCTGGACTGCACTCTCTGCTACCTCTCCGAGAACTCGGAACGCGTGAAGGACCTGCCGCTCCCGGAAGTGTTCCGGCGAATCGACGGGATCCGGGAGCGGTTCGGAGCCCCGACCGCCGTCCAGATCACGGGCGGGGACCCGACGCTCCGCGCGCCGGACGAGCTCGTGGCGATCGTCCGTTACACGCGGGACGCCGGCCTGCTCCCCACGCTGATGACCAACGGCATCAAGGCGACGCGCGGGATGCTCGAGTCCCTGGCGGATGCGGGCCTGAACGACGTGGCGTTCCACGTCGACTTGACCCAGGAGCGGAAAGGCTACGCGACCGAGGCAAGCCTGAACTCCGTACGGGACGAGTACATCGACCGCGCCCGCGGGCTTGCGATCGCCGTGATCTTCAATACGACCGTCTGCCGCGAGAACTTCGAGGAGATCCCGGACCTCGTCCGTTTCTTCCGGCGCCGTGCGGACGTCGTCGGAATGGCGTCCTTCCAGCTGCAGGCCGACACCGGCCGTGGCCTGCTGCGCGAGCGCGACCGCGTCATCTCGCTCGAGAGCGTCCGCGAGCAGATCGGCGCGGGCGCCGGGACCGCCATCTCGTGGGACACGATCCGGATCGGGCACCCCGGTTGTCACCGGATCGGCATCACGCTCGAGGCGAACGGGAACCTCTACGACCTGAACGACGACCCCGCGTTCTTCAACCGGTTCCTGAACGACTTCCAGCACGTGATGCTCGACCGGCGGGACCCGCGCGGGGCGGTCGCCGCGCTGCTGGCCGAGGCCGCGCGCCATCCCTCCTGGCTCGCGCGCACAGTCCGGTTCTTCGGGCCGAAGCTGTGGCGGATGCGGCGGGACCTCCTGGCCTCGCGGGGCCGGGTCCACAAGCTCTCCTTCTTCGTCCAGAACTTCATGGACGCCTCCAACCTCGACCCCGAAAGAATTCACGCGTGCTCGTTCATGGTCATGACCGCGAACGGACCGATCTCGATGTGCGCCTTCAACGCCCGGCGCGACGAGTTCATTCTGAAGCCCGTGGCGCTCGAAACGGCCGAAGGCCGGTCCGTGTGGAATCCCCTGTCCGGCAAAACGTTGCCGGCCCTGCAGTGAAGGTGAACCGATGAAGAGATCTCTCCGGCTCCTGCTCGGTCTCGCGAGTCTCACCGCCGCGTGCGCATCCAACGTGGCGACGCCGCGGCCCGCCATCCAAAGCGTGTCGTCGCCCGAAGGCGCCTGGGGTGCCGTCCTCGCGGGATCCGTCGACGACCGCGGCCGCATCGACTTCGCCGCGGTCGCTCGGGAGCCCGCGAACCTGGACGCCTACGTCGCGTGGCTCGCCGGCTCGGCGACGCCGGCGGAGCGACCCGCGAAGATCGCCTACCTCCTGAACGCCTACAACGCCCTCGCGATGTACAACGCGGTGCGGTCCGGGATTCCGCCGGAGCTCGACTCGAGGAAGGTCAAGTTCTTCTACCGGGACCGTTTCGAGCTTGGCGGCCGCCGGATCTCCCTCTACGCGCTGGAGAACCAGGAAATCCGGCCGCTCCGTGATCCGCGCGTTCACTTCGCTCTGAACTGCATGGCGCGGAGCTGCCCGCGACTTCCGAAGGAGCCGTTCCGCGCCGAGACGCTCGAGGCCGACCTCGACCGGCTTGCCCGGGAATTCCTGAACGACCCGCGCAACGCGGCCGTCGATCCGGCCGCGAAGGTCGTGCGATTCTCGGAGATCCTGAAGTTCTACACCGAGGATTTTCTGAAAGCCGCGCCCTCCCTCATCTCCTACGCGAACCGCTACCGCGACGAGAAAATCCCGGAGGATTACCGGGTCGAGTTCATTCCCTACGACTGGACCCTGAACCGGCAGTGAGCGGGGGGAAACGGAACACGCGTCTCCTTCAAGCGTTCCTCCGGTTCGGAATCGCGGCCGCTCTGCTCGCGACGGCGGTCGGCAAACTCCTTTCGCTGGGCGGCTTCGCTCAGGTGCTGGCGACTTACCGAGCCCTGCCGGAATGGTCGCTCTTTCCGGTGGCCGCTGCGGTCTCCGTCGCTGAGCTGCTGCTGGCCGCCTGGTTGCTTTCGGGCTGGCGTCTCCGCGCCGCGGCGCTCGTGTCCGCCGGGATGCACCTCGCTTACGCTCTGTGGGCGGGGGTCACTCTTGGGCGGGGGGTCGACGTTCCCAACTGCGGCTGCTTCGGAGTCTTCTTCGCCCGGCCGCTCACGTACTCGACGGTGCTCGAGGACGCCGGCCTCGTCGCGGCGTCGCTGACGCTTGCATCGATTCCCCGGGAGAAGGGTTGAAGGCTTTCGTTTTCGCGGCTGCCGCATCGCTCCTCGCGGCGGTCCCGCGGGATCTTCCCTTCCGGGACTGGTTCACTTCCCGGGGAGTGCGGGTCGAGATCGCCCGCTCCGCGGAAGGACCGCCCTGGCTCCGGGGCACCGCGGACATTCCGGTCCTACCCCGGCAGGTCGCCGAGGTCGTCACTGACTTCCGCGCATATCCCGCGATCTTCGCCCCCGCCATCAAGAAGGCGGCGGTGCTCGAGAGCTCCGCTTCAGCCGCCCGGATGCACGTCGTCTGGCCATACCCCTTCCCGCTGCGCAACCGCGACGCGGTGATCGAATACCGGTTCGAGACGCTCGCCGACGGAACCTTTGTGCTCTCGTGGTCGGGAAAGGCGCGTCCCGGAGATCCCGGCGAGGGAGTCCGGATCGAGCAGGTCGAAGGGGAGACGCGAGTCGCCGCGCTCGGCCCCGGTTCCTCCCGGGTCACGTATGCGTACCTCGGAGATCTCGGCGGAAAGTTCCCGCGGTCCGCCGAGGAGAAGGCATGGCGCGCCGAGCCGGTCGAGTATTTTCGCGCGCTTCGAAGGCGCCTTGGGATCGCCGACCTACCCCGGTAGAACACGCCTCGCTTCCCGGCTATAGTCGCGGAAGTGGCGTTCAAAGTCGTCGATTTCGCAATTCAGCTCGCCGTCATCCTCTTCGCCATCTCGTTCCACGAGTCGGCGCACGCCTACGCCGCGCTCCGGTTCGGTGACACGACCGCGCGGGACCTCGGCCGCATCAGCCTGAATCCGATCCGGCACCTGGACCCGTTCGGCAGCGTGCTCCTGCCCCTGGCGATGTACATCCTCTCGTCCGGAAGGATGATCTTCGGGGCCGCAAAACCGACCCCCGTGAACCTCGCGAACACCCGCAACCCTCGCCTCGCGAACCTGGTGGTGTCGGCCGCCGGACCCGTCTCGAACTTCTTTCTCGCCGCCCTGGCACTGGCGGCGTTGCTCGGCATCAAGCACGCCGCTCCTCAGGCGATCGTCGATCTGGCGCTGGCGATCCAGGGGGACCGCTTCGCGCCCGGGGCGCTCGCGCCGCTCACCTACGTGCTGTTCGAGTTCGCGATGGTCAACGTGGTGCTGGGGATCTTCAACCTGATCCCGATCCCCCCCCTGGACGGGAGCGGAGTCCTGATGTCCGTCTTCGGCGGTCCGGTAGCGAGGCTCTACGCGACGATCCGCCCGTTCGGCTTCATCATCCTGATCCTGCTCCTCTACAGCGGATTTCTTTCCCGGGTTCTCCGGCCGGTATTCTCCGTCCTTCAAGCGATCATCTTCGGGGGCCTTTCATGACCGAACCGGTCGTCCTTTCCGGCCTGAGACCGACCGGGCGCGTCCACCTGGGCAACTACTTCGGGGCCGTCAAGAACTGGGTCGACCTGCAGAACTCGGGGAAGTACCTCTGCTACTTCTTCGTCGCGGACCTGCACGCGCTGACCACCGACTACGCCGACACCGGGACTCTCGCGGCCCACACGCGCGACGCCGTGCTCGACTGGCTCGCGGTCGGGCTCGATCCGAACCGGGCCACGGTCTTCCTCCAGTCCCGGGTGCCGCAGCACGCGGAGCTCGCGCTCTACTTTTCGATGATCACCCCGCTCGGCTGGCTGGAGCGGGTCCCGACCTACAAGGATCAGATCGAGGCGCTGCGGTCGCGCGACCTCGCCACGCACGGGTTCCTGGGATACCCGGTGCTCATGACCGCCGACATCGCGGCTTATCGCGCGGACCTCGTTCCGGTGGGGGAGGACCAGGCGAGCCATCTCGAGATCTGCCGCGAAATCGTGCGCCGGTTCAACGGCCTCTACGGCGAGGTCTTCCCGGAACCGAAGGCCCTGCACACGCCGACCCCGAAGGTCAACGGCGTTGACGGTCGAAAGATGTCCAAGTCCTACAACAACACCATCGGGATCTCGGAGTCGGACGAGGGCGTGCGCGAGAAGGTCATGGCCATGGTGACCGACCCGGCGCGGGTGCGGCGGCAGGACCCGGGCAACCCCGAGCACTGCAACCTGTTTCCCTTCCACGTGCTCTTCTCGCCGCCCGACGAGGTCGCAGTCGTGGACCTCGAGTGCCGCACCGCCGCGCGCGGCTGCGTGGACTGCAAGAAGCACCTGATCGCGAACATGAACCCGGCGCTCGAACCGATCCGGCAGCGGCGGGCGGAGCTCACGTCCGCGCCGGGCGACGTCGTCCGCGAGGTGCTGCACGCCGGGGACGAAAGAGCCCGCACGGTGGCCGAGGAGACCATGGAGCGGGTTCGCGCGGCGGTGCGTCTCAGTCCGGAACCGTGACCAACGACTCCGTCGACCGCGCTCTCCCTCCCATCGCCATCGCGGCCTTCGCGGGTCCCTTCGACCTGCTGCTCCACCTGATCCGCGTCAACCAGGTCTCGATCACGGACATCCCGATCGCCGAGATCACCGAGCAGTACACGGCCTACCTGGACACGCTTCGGGAGCTCGACCTCGACGTCGCGTCGGAGTACATCGCCATGGCGGCGGAGCTCATCTACATCAAGTCCCGCATGCTCCTGCCCAGGCCGCCGGGCGCAGCCGAGGAGAGTCCCCTCGAAGACCTGGCGCGGCGTCTCGCGGAGTACGAGCGGTACCGCGACGCCGCCGAGACGCTCCACGAGGTCGACGCCCTGCGCGCCGGTCTCTGGCCGCGGCCTTCGACTCCGCCGCCGCCCTCGCCCGACGGGGAGACGCTGGAGGTCTCGCTCTTCGACCTGATCGGCGCGTTCCGCCAGGCCACCGAGCGATACCGCCTGGCCCACCCGGCGGCTCTGGAGATCCGCCACCAGAGGTTCTCGGTGCGCGACAAGATGCTCGACCTCCTCGCGCGGCTGGACGAGAAGCGCACGCTTCCGCTCCTCGAATTTCTCGGCGAGATGCAGTTCCGCGCGGAAGCCGTGACCGCTTTCCTTGCGACGCTCGAGCTCATCCGGCTGGGAGTCGCGCGCGCGTTTCAAAGATCCGCCTTCGGCGAGATCCACGTGACGCGAACCGACATCGCCTTCAGCGCCGCGGACGTGCGGGATACTTATGCCTGACGTGGAAGAGGCAGGAGAGAAAGAGAGCGCCGCCCCGGCTCCGGCGGCCGAGGCGCCCCGGCCCCGCGAATCGAGCGTCCGGAAGATCCGGCCCGCTCTCGAGGCGCTTCTTTTCTCCTCGGCGCGTCCGATCCGGGAAGTGGAGCTGGCCGAGGTCCTCGAAGCCACGCCCGAGGCGGTCGCCGCGGCGCTGGCGTCCCTCGCCGAGGAGGCGGATTCGCCGACGCGCGGGGTCCGGCTGGAGAGCGTGGCCGGAGGCTGGCGCTACGTCACCCGTCCCGAGTTCGACTCGCTCCTGCGAAAGTTCCACGAGGTCACGGAACGCAGCCGCTTGTCGCTCGCGGCGCTGGAGACGCTCGCGATAATCGCCTACCGGCAGCCCATCACGATGCCCGAGATCCAGGAGATCCGGGGAGTCAACTCCTCGAGCGTCCTGACGACGCTGCTCGAAAAGAAGCTCGTGACGACGGCCGGCCGGAAACCCGTCGTCGGAACGCCCTTCCTGTACCGGACGACGCGCGACTTCCTCGTGCGGTTCGGCCTGAACGAGCTCGACGACCTTCCGAAACCGGAGGAGCTCGACGCGGACCTCGCGGCGACGGTGCCGTCGGAGGAGACGGCGGCCCCAGCGGCGGCCGAGGCCCCGCCGTCCCCGGAGGAGTCGGAGTCCCAGGACGACCAAGACGACGAGGAAGACGAGGACCGCCAGGACGACGAGTACGACGAAGATCTCGAAGACCTCAAAGACGACGCCGACGACTGAGCCGGTTCGATTGCGGGAAACGCCGACTCGCGACACAATTCCCGATTCGCCATGACGACCCGGATGCAGATGCGGAGAACCGGCCGGAGGCGCGCGAGCCCGATCCGCGCAACTCTGGCGATCCTCGTCGCAGGCGCCGCCGCCGCGTCGGGCCAGGAGCCGGTGGGCGAGGTCCACTTCGCGAATTCCGGGGCGGCCCCGGCGCAGGCCGCATTTCTCCACGGCCTCGCGCAACTCCACAACTTCGAGTACGACGACGCCGCGGAGGCGTTCGTCCAGGCGCAGAAGAGCGATCCCGGTTTCGCGATGGCTTACTGGGGCGAAGCCATGACCCACAACCATCCCATCTGGATGGAGCAGGACCGGGACGCCGCGGTGAAGGCCCTCGCAAAACTGGGCCCGACGCCGGAGGCGCGCCGCGCGAAGGCGCCGACCGATCGCGAGAAGGCGTACCTCGACGCCGCCGAGATCCTCTACGGCGGCGGGAGTAAGAGCGACCGCGACGTCCGCTACGCCGACGCGATGCGTTCGCTTTCGGCGAAATATCCGGACGACCCGGACGCCGCCGCTCTCTCGGCTCTCGCGATCCTCGGCACCGCGCACGAGGGCCGCGACGTGCCGACGTACATGCGGGCGGCCGCCATCCTCGAAGAACTCACGTGCCGATACCCGGGCCATCCCGGCGCCGCGCACTACCTCATCCATTCGTACGACGATCCGGCTCACGCCGTGCTCGGCTTGCGGGCTGCCCGCAGCTATTCGAAGATCGCGCCGGACGCCGCGCACGCGCAGCACATGACGTCACACATCTTCGTGGCGATGGGCATGTGGGACGACGTCGTTGCCGCGAACGAGACCGCGGTCGCCGTCGTCAACCGCGGCCGCGAGAAGAAAGGTCTTCCCCCCACCTCCTGCGGCCACTATGCCTACTGGCTCGAGTACGGATACCTCGAGCAGGGAAGGCCGGCTGACGCGAAACGCCTCCTCGAGGGGTGCCGGGCCCAGGCCGCCGCGACGGCCGATCACTCCGGGCACGTCGGAAAGCCGGACCCGGACAAGTCTCCACTCGGATCGCTCGTCCAGATGTGGACGAGATACCTGGTCGACACGGAGGATTGGGCAGGCGAGGTCGCGCGGTGGGATCTCCCGATCGGCGACGAGGCTGCGCGTCGGGTCACCTTCCAGTGGGCGAGGGGCTTCGGCGCGGCCCGGCGCGGCGACTCCGCGGGCGCGCAGGCGGCTCTTTCCCGTCTCTCGGCCGCCCGGCACGACCTCGAGGCCGATCTCGCGAAGAAGGAGAGCTCCGACCAGTCCTGGTCGAAGCGGGCCGGGATCCTCGAGAGCCAGCTCGGCGCGATGGTCGATGCGTTGCGCGGGGAGACGGATCGGGCCTTGACGACGCTCGGTCGGGCGGCGGACGCGGAGGACGCGCTGCCGTTCGAATTCGGCCCTCCCTTCGTCGACAAGCCGACGCGGGAGCTGCTGGGCGACATGCTCCTCCGGCAGGGCCGCGCGGCCGACGCGCGCCAGGCCTTCGAGGCGGCGCTCGCGCGCGCGCCCGAGCGCACCGCGTCGCTCGCGGGGCTGGAGAAGGCCGCCCGCGCGGCCGGCGACGCAGAGACCGCGAGCCGCGTCGCTGCTCGTCTCCGGGCGATCCGCCAGCGGGCCGACCCGAACCCCGGGACCCGCTAGATCTCGTTTCTCAGGACGTTGTTTACGTGAGGTAGTTGCCCATCTGGTCCAGATCGGTGAGGCTGGAGGTGTCTAAGGCCACCAGCTCATCGGAGGAACCCAGATGGAGCTTCACAAGAATGCCCGAAGTTGTCCGGCCAGTCGAATCCTCTTGGTTGATCGAATCGTTGCAGGAATACCGGTGAGCAGGGCTGCCGAGTCGGCCGGTCTGAGCCGGCAGACCGCATCGAAGTGGAGAAGGCGGTATAGGCAAGGCGGCGAGCCTGCGCTGATGGACCGCAGCTCGCGGCCTCACCGGATGCCCACCAAGGCCCATCCCGACAGAGTCGACGAAGTGATCCGACTGCGTCGGCGACGGCAGACCAGTCACGAGATCGCAGTTCGAGTCGGGCTTTCGACGGCTACCGTGGCCCGGATCCTGGCCCGCCACGGGCTTTCTCGTCTCAAGAGCCTGGACCCCAAAGAACCCGTCGTGCGCTATCAAAGAGAACATCCCGGAGAGCTGATCCACATCGATATCAAGAAGCTGGGCCGTATCGGTCGGGTCGGCCATCGCATTCACGGAGATCGCTCAAGGTGCACTCCGGGTATCGGCTGGGAATTTGTCCACGTTGCCATCGACGATGCCTCCCGGCTGGCCTATGCGGAGGTCCTCCCCAACCAGAGATCCCCCTGCTCCGTGGCTTTTCTTAAACGCTCGGTGGCCTGGTTCGAAAGCCACGGCGTTCAAGTCCAAGCGGTCATGTCCGACAACGGCTCCTGCTACGTGTCCCACAGGTTCAAAGCCGTCTGCCAAAAACTCCATCTGCGCCACTTGCGCACCAGACCCTACCGCCCCAGAACCAACGGAAAAGCCGAACGCTTCATCCAAACCCTGCTTCGTGAGTGGGCCTACAGACGCCCCTACTTAACCTCGATCCAGAGAACCGATCGCTTACCCCGTTACCTCGACCGCTACAATCGCAGAAGACCCCATGCCTCCCTCAATCGACGCACCCCGATCCAACAACTCCGTCAACAACCTCATGAGAACTGACAGCTAGCCCCGCCCCCCCGGCCGCCGTCCCCGGGGCGGCCCCGGGAACGCGAATTGCGCCGACCGGTCGTGGCCCGGCAAGGCTTCCGGCGGAGCTCGGACGCGAGCGCAACGACGACGATCTCCGACACGACGACGCCCCCGGCCACCGGCACCAGCACGGTCAGCGGAACGACCTCGGCCGCGCGGTCCTCCAGCACGACCGGAACGAGCGTCGACGCGCGGCAGGAGGTCGCCTATGGAACGCACCCCGTCGAGAAGCACGCCGCCGACCGAGACAACCGGTTCGACTCCGAGCCGCGATACGACCGCGACGAGCGCCACGACCGGCTCCGCATACGGCA
>JBBQKV010000058.1:0-16565 GCA_038327245.1 Acidobacteriota bacterium | reverse complement strand
GACGCCGGCATCCTCGACTTCGTCACCCGCGAGATCGAGATCGAGTGCCTGCCGGGCAACATCCCCGAGCATCTGCCGCTGGACGTGACGGAGCTCGGAATCGGGGATGCTCTTCGCATCTCCGATCTGAAGGCGCCCGAGGGCGTCGAGGTCGTGGACGACCCCGAGAAGGTCATCGTGCACGTCGCGCACCCGGCCGCCGAGGAAGTCGCCGCGGTGGTGGAGGCGGAGGCCGTCGCCGGAGAGGCCGCGGAACCCGAGGTTCTCCGAAAAGGCAAGGCAGTGACGGAGGAAGAGGAAGAGGAGAAGGAGAAGGAGAAGAAGGAGAAGGAGAAGAAGGAGAAATAGCGCCTGCGCGCGATCGTCGGCCTCGGCAACCCCGGCGTCCACTACGAGGACACCCGCCACAACGCGGGCTTCCGGGTCGTGGAGAGGCTGGCGGCGGAAGAGGGCATCCGCATCCGGTCGCGCGAAGGCAAGTCCCGGGTGGGTCGTGGTTCGGTGGCGGGGGAGAGCGTCGTGCTCGCCCTGCCCCAGACCTTCATGAACGCCTCGGGCGAGGCGGTTCGAGCTCTTTGCGAAAAGAACGGCATTGGTACCGACGGACTCTGCGTCGTCTTCGACGACATCGACCTGCCGCTCGGCTCCCTGCGAATGCGGGCGAGCGGGTCGGCCGGCGGTCAGAAGGGGATGACTTCCGTGGTGGAACGGCTGGGAACGAACGAGTTCGCGCGGCTGCGCGTGGGCGTTCGCGGGGAACACTACTCGCGGGAGCGCACCGAGCTCGGCGACTACGTTCTCGAGCCTTTCGGGCGGGGGGAGCGCGAGATCTTCGAGGAGACCCTGGACCGCGCGGTCGAGGCCCTCCGGCTCTGGCTGACCGACGGAATCGAAGCCGCCATGAGACACGCGAATCGAAAACCATCCTCTCCCGACTCCGAGAAGTCGGGATTGACATCCAGGAGGAGGAGCGAATGAGGCTCTATGACATCGTCGCGCTGGTCACACCGGACCTGAGCGACGAGGACGCCCAGAAAGTGGCGTCCGAATACCGCAAGATTCTTTCGGACGGAGGCGCCGAGATCGTCAAGGACGAGCCTTGGGGACGGCGCCGCCTCGCTTTCCCGATTCTCCGCAAGCGGGAGGCGCACTACCACTACTTCCAGGTCTCCGCGGAGCCCGCGATCATCGCGGAGACGGAGCGGCGGATGAAGCTCTCCGACCAGGTCCTCCGGCACCTCGCGGTTCGCGCGGACCTCGAGTTGAAGCGGGCCGCGAAGATGGCGGTGCGGCTCAAGGAGAAGGCCGAGCGCCGCCCGCCGCGGCCGCCCGCGCCGATGGCGGCTGCATCTGCCGAAATGGCGGCCGGAGCCGCGCCCGGACCCGCGCCGTCCCCGGCTCCGGCCCCGGCGGAGAAGGAAGAACCGTCATGAGCCCGGCACCCCGCGGGCGTGCCGGAGCCGCCAGCCGCGACGGGAAGACCGGCGCCCGGAAGAAGTTCTTCGTCCGCCGCCGTAAGGTCTGCAAGTTCTGCGCGGAGAAGCTCGAGTACGTGGACTGGAAGGACATCAAGCTCCTCCAGGGCTTCATCCCCGAGCGGGGCAAGATCCTGCCCCGCCGGATTTCGGGGACGTGCGCCCTCCACCAGCGCAAGCTTCAGACCGCGATCAAGCGCGCTCGGTCGATCGCGCTGCTGCCCTACGCCACCGACTAGACGGGCGGCTCCGTGACGGACCCGGCGGCGACCACGCCGGCGCCACGCGACCGCCCGTATGCGGCGGCCCTCGAAATCGCCTCGGCCGCGGGACTGTCGGCTGCGGCGTTCGCGGTCTTTCTGGCCTTCCCGCTCGTGGGGGCGATCGGCCTGCCGCTCGCCGGGATCGCGCCGGTGCGGCTGGCCCACCGGCGCGGAGCGACCGCTGCGATCCTGGCCGCGGCGCTGGCGGGAGCCATCGTGGCGGCCGTCGCTCTCGCGGGCGGAGATCCGTCGGCGTGGGCTCGCGGATCGCTGGCGACCGCCACGGCCACCATTCCGGCGATCTTCGCGGCGGTCTCGCGCCGCGCGGGGCGGCCCTCCACCGCCTACCTGCTGCTGTGCGCCACCGGCGCCGTATTCCTGGCCGGCCTCTTCTTCGCGGACGCCGCCGGGACCGGACGCTCGGTGGGCGACGAGATCGCCCGGGAGTTCGACCGCATGATCCCTTCGGCCCTCGAGTCTTACGCGCGCTCCGGAATGGACTCGGCGACGGTCGTCCGCATGCGCACCACCCTGGAGGCCGCCCGGGAGTTCAGCCGGCGTTACTGGGCCGGGCTGCTGGGCCTCCTCTGGGTCTTCTGCGCGGCCATCCCCTTCTACGCGGGGGCTCGCCTGGCCCGGCCGGCGCCCTCCGCGGAAGCCGCGCGGTTCGAGGATCTGCGCGTGCCGGCGGCCGTGGCGCCCCTTTTCGTCGCGGCCGGAGCGGCCTCCGTCTTCCTGCCCCCTGAGGGCCGGCCGGCCGCGGGAAGCGTCCTTCTGCCGCTCTTCGCCTTGTATTTCGTGGCGGGGCTCTCTATCATCTGCCACTTCGCGCGGCGGTGGTTCCGGTTCTGGCTGCTGCGCGTAGGGGTTTACACCCTGGTCGCCTACTTCCCGATGAACTTGGGGGTTGCGTTGCTGGGGCTGTTCGACTGGTACGTGGACTTTCGTCGGAGACGTTTGGGAGCAATGGAAAAAAGATGAAGATCATTCTGGCTGACGACGTCCGCGGGCTCGGGCATCGAGGCGACACCGTTGCCGTGAAGCCCGGATACGCCCGGAACTTCCTCTTCCCGCAGGGGCTCGCCTGGGAGTCGACTCCCGCCAACGCCCGCCGCCTGACGGAAGAGAAGAAGAAGTACGACGAAAAGACGCTCTCCGAGAAGAGGGTCGCCGAAGAGGTCTCCGGCCGGATCGAAGGGCTCCGGATCTCCGTGACGAAGAAAGCCGGAGAGGGAGAGGTCCTCTACGGCTCCGTGACTCCCGCGGACATCGCGGACGCCCTCGCGGCAAAAGGCATCGAGGTCGACCGCCGCCGCATCGAGCTCGCCGAGCCGATCAAGCGGCTGGGTGAGCACACGGTCCACGTCCGTCTCCACCGCGACGTCGTCGCAACCCTGGTCGTCGACGTGCAGCCGTCGAACCCGGCCCCCGTTCCGGTCTCCTAGGACAGGCTCCTAAGGAACCGGCGTCGGAACCGGCGGGGGAGCCGGAGGAACCGCGGCCGGCGGAGCGCCGGGAATTGCGACCTCGCCCTTCTTCGGCAGGTAGAAGGACTGCTGGAGCGACCAGGGGAGCCGCGTGATCTCGTCCCACCGGGACGACCACTCCTCGGTCGGCTGAGAGCCGGACACGAACGTCTCCAGAATCGGGCGCGGACTGCCCGGGATGGCCTTCAAACCCGTCTCGTAATCCACCGCGGTGAACACGACGTTCGGCGGGGCGTCGAAATCTTCCTTGGGATCCAGCTGTCCGCCGTCCTTCATCTTCTCGACGATCCGGATCCAGATCGGCAGCGCGGCGTGCGCGCCGTCCATCCCCTTCCCCAGGGTATCGGACTTCTTGTCGTTGCCCACCCAGACGCCGATCGTGTAGCGCGGGGTCATACCGATGAACCAGGCGTCGGTGAAGTCGTTGGTCGTGCCGGTCTTCCCGGCGATGTTCAGCTTGAGGCGCGCGGCCGACGCGGCCGTGCCCCGCTGGGTGACGCCTTTCAGCATCTGCAGGAGCTGGAAGGACGCCTGCGGGCTCGCGACCTCCCGGGCGTCGGGGTGCGTCTGCTCCAGGAGGTCTCCGTTGGCGTCCGTGATCTTTTCGAACAGGTACATCGGAAAGGCGAGGCCCTGGTTCGCGAAGACCGAGAACGCCGACGTCATCTCCGAGAGAGTCACCTCGAAGGCGCCGAGCGCGACCGAGGGGTACGGGGAGAGCTTCTGCCGGATGCCGAGGCGATGCGCCACCTCGATGACGTGGGAGCGCCCGACCATTTCGGAGACGCGGACCGCGGAGACGTTGTACGAGTATTCGAGCGCCCTCCGGAAAGTCACGATCCCGCGGAATCTCCCGTCGTAGTTCACGGGCCGGTACGGGGGCTGGTGCGGGTCGAAGACGATCGAGATCGGCCCGTCGAAAACGGTGTCGGATGGGGTGTAGCCCGCCTCGAGCGCCGCGAGGTAGACGAAGGGCTTGAACGTGGAGCCCGCCTGGCGGAGCGCCTGGGTCGAGCGGTTGAACTTCGACCGGCTCCAGTCGTAGCCGCCGACCATCGCGCGGACCGCGCCGGTCGCGTTCTCGACGACCATGACCGCGCCCTCCTCCCGGGGATCCTGTTCGAGCGCGAGTTCCTCGGAGCCGTCCTTCTTCGGGGTAATCGTGACCGTGACGAGATCGCCGCGACGCAGGATCTTCGATGCATCCGTCGCGTTCGTCCAGGCGAAGCCGGCGGGAGGGAGCGACAGGACTTTCTTTCCCACGCGGACCTCAGCGCCCCTCTTCGACGCGGCGAGGACGACACCGCGGACGGCGCTTCCGGGAGCGGCGCCGGAGCCATCCCACGAGGGGTCGACGAACGCGTCGAGGTCCGCATAGCCTTCCGTGAGGAGGTTGCGCGGCCGGCGGAAGCCGTGGCGGCGGGCGAGGCGGCGCAGCCCCCAGCCGAGAGCTTCCTCGGACCACGCCTCCATCCGGGGATCCAGGGTCGACTCGACCCGGAGCCCGCGGCGGTAGAGCTCCTGCTCGCCATAGGTCCTCTCGAGATACTGCCGGATCTCTTCGCAGAAGTAGGGACCCACGACCGACTCCTCGCGCGAGGGGCTCGTGGGGAGGGGCTCCGCCTCGGCGGCGCGGCGTTCCGACTCCGTGATGTATTTCTCGGCGGCCATGCGTGAGAGAGCGATCGACCGGCGGTGGCGCGCCGCGTCGGGGTTGCGGAACGGCGACTGATCCTCGGGCCGCTGGACGATCCCCGCGAGAAGCGCGGCCTCGGCCAGCGTCAGGTCCTTGATCCCCTTGCCGAAGTAGTAGCGGGCGGCGGCCTCAACCCCGTAGTTGCCGTGCCCGAAGTAGATCTCGTTCGCGTACATGGTCAGGATCTGTTCCTTCGAGTAGCGCCGCTCGATCTCGAAGGCGACGAAGGCTTCGTTGATCTTTCGGGAGATGGTCTTGCGCGGGGACAGGAAGATGGCGCGGGCGAGCTGCTGGGTGAGAGTCGAGCCGCCCTGCGCGAAGCTCTTCTGTCTCAGGTTGGCGAGCAGGGCGGACACCGTGCGCTGGAGGTCGACGCCGCCGTGCCGGAAGAAATTCTTGTCCTCGGTCGCGATGATCGCGTTGCGCAGCACGGCCGGGATCTGTCCCCGGGAGACGAGGATCCGGCGCTCGATCGCATAGCGCGCCACCGTGGTGCCGTCGGTCCCCCGGATCTCGGTGATGATGTCCGGACGGTAGGTCTCGAGCTCCGACACGCGGGGGACCCGAACGAAGTTGGTCGCGGCGGAACCCGCCACGCCGCCCAGGAGTGCCGCGGCGAAGAGAGGCACCACGGCGACGAGGACTTTGCGGCGGTTGATGGACACCGCCCTCATTTTGAGGCATCGCGGCGCCGTATGCTATAAGCCGAAGGCTCGTGAGCACGGCGTCCCCGATCGAGCCTGCGCCTCCCGGATCGACCTCGAACCGCGGCTGCTGGAAGGCCGCGCTCCTCGGTTGCGGCGCCGCCGCCATCCTCTGCGTCGCGGCGCTCGTCGGAATCGGCGTCTACGTCCAGAAGCGCCCCGCCGCGGTGACCGACCTCCTGATGGAACGGGTCCGGTCGGGGTACGCCGCCGACGTCACCGCCGGGGACAAGGCCGACCTCGACTCGGCCTACGCGGATTTCCGCCGGGAGCTCGAGGCGAAGAGGGTGAGCAAGGAAGACATGGAGACGGTGCGCGACGCAGTCAAGATCGGGCGCGAGGTCGGCCGCGAGGAGGTCCACGAGCTCACGAGCGTCTTCCGGGCGGCGGCCCGGCACGGCGGGACATGGGACGCGGGACACGGGACACGAACCGACGTGACGCCGGCAACGGGAGCGACCCCCGTCCCTTGAGCCCCCGCCCCGGGTCCAGGCCGAAGCCGACCTCCGCGCTTGCCCGCGCGGGCGCGGCGAAGCCACAGTCCTACCTCGACGCCCAGGCGAGCGCGGGCGGGCGCTTCCGGCTTCAGACCGACTTCACCCCGCACGGCGACCAGCAGCAGGCGATCGACAAGCTCGCCGCCGGGCTCCGCGAGGGAAGGCGCGACCAGGTGCTCCTCGGTGTCACGGGGTCCGGCAAGACGTTCACGATGGCGAAGGTCATCGAGGAGGTCAACCGGCCGACGCTCGTCCTGTCGCACAACAAGACGCTCGCGGCCCAGCTCTACCAGGAATTCCGGAGCTTCTTCCCGGAGAACGCGGTCGAGTACTTCGTCTCGTACTACGACTACTACCAGCCGGAGGCATACATCCCGCAGAGCGACACGTACATCGAGAAGGAGACGTCCCGCAACGAGGAGATCGACAAGCTGCGCCTCTCCGCTTCGAAGGCGCTCTTCGAACGCCGCGACGTGATCGTGGTGGCGTCGGTGTCCTGCATCTACGGCCTCGGGTCTCCGGAGTCGTACTACGACATGCTCGCCTACGTCGAGGTCGGCGACCGCACCGGGATGCGGACCCTGCTCGCCCAGCTCGTCGAAATGCAGTACGAGCGCACGAACCTCGACCTCGCCCGAGGAAACTTTCGCGTCCGGGGAGACGTCCTCGAGCTGCACCCCGCCTACGAGGACGTCGCGGTCCGAGTCGAATACTTCGGCGACGAGGTCGAGAAGATCACGCGCACCGACCCGCTCCGCGGCACCGCGCTGCAGAAGGTCGACCGGATCGCGATCTATCCGCGCACCTTCTACGCCACGCCCCGCGAGACGCTGGAGCGCGCTATTTCCTCGATCCGGATCGAGCTCGACGCCCGGCTCGCGGAGCTCACCGCGGCCGGACGCCTGCTGGAGGCGCAGCGTCTCCACCAGCGGACCATGTTCGACCTCGAGATGATCAAGGAGCTCGGCTACTGCAACGGGATCGAGAATTACTCCCGCCACCTGTCGGGGAGAAAGGCCGGCGAGCCGCCTCCCACTCTCATCGACTACTTTCCGCGCGACTTTCTCCTCGTCGTCGACGAGTCTCACGTAACGCTTCCCCAGGTTCACGGCATGTACCACGGCGACCGGTCGCGGAAGGAGGTCCTCGTCGACTACGGATTCCGCCTTCCCTCCGCGCTCGACAACCGGCCCCTCACGTACGAGGAGTTCGAGACCCGCCTGAACCAGGTGGTCTACGTGAGCGCCACGCCGGCGAAGGAGGAGCTCGGGAGGACCGGCGGGGAGATCGTGGAGCAGGTCATCCGCCCGACCGGGCTTCTCGATCCGCAGATCGAGGTGCGGCCGGTGAAGGGGCAGGTGGACGACCTGCTCGGCGTAGTGCGCGACGCGGCGGCGAAGGGCCAGCGCGTCCTCGTTACGACGTTGACGAAGCGCATGGCCGAGGAGCTGACGAACTATTTCTCGGAGGTGGGGGTCCGGGTGCGCTATCTGCACTCCGACATCGAGACCCTCGATCGCATCACCATCCTCGCCGACTTCCGGCGCGGCGTTTTCGACTGCCTGATCGGGATCAACCTCCTGCGCGAAGGCCTCGACCTTCCGGAGGTCGCGGTGGTCGCGATCCTGGACGCCGACAAGGAGGGTTTCCTGAGAAGCGAGACGTCGCTGATCCAGACATCGGGCCGCGCTGCCCGCAACCTGGAGGGGAGGGTGCTCTTTTACGCGGACGCCGTGACGGACTCCATGCGGCGGGCGATCGAGGAGACGACCCGCCGGCGCCGGATCCAGGAGGCGTACAACCTCGAGCACGGGATCGAGCCCGCCTCGATCGTGAAGCAGGTCAACTCGCCGCTCGTCCGGATGGCCGGCCTCGACTACTACGACGCGGCGGCGCCGATCTCCCGGCCCGATCTCCCGGACGGCCCGTCGCTCGCGAAGAGAATCGGGGAGCTGGAGAAGGAGATGAAGGCGGCGGCGAAGGATCTCGACTTCGAGCGCGCGGCTCAAATCCGCGACGAGCTGCGCGGCCTGCGGGAGCTGCAGATTTTCCGGTCCTGAGGAGTCGTCGAAACTCGTCTTCCGGTTCGAGCGGGGAGGGCGGCGGAATCGCCCGGGGATTGTGAGCCAGGACCAACGCGCGGGCCGCCGCCTCCCGCGCGAAGTCGGGCAGCGAATAGTGCAGGTCGAGCTCGACGAGCGGCTTCCCATCGAGCGCGATCCGCCCGGAGAAACCCGTCGGGGATACCCACCCGTACTGCGCCGCGATCAGCGGATCGGGCGCGTAGCGAACTCCGAACGGGATCGAACACGGGATCGCGCTGCCGCAGCGTTGGAGCCGCACCCACTGGGCGGCCGCGGGTCCGGCCATCGAAGCGGCGAGAGCCGCGGAAAGAAGGACCCGTCGGAGTCCTAGATCCAGTGGCACGCCTTCGCGAACCCCGCGAGGACGATGAGGAGGGCGAGGGATGCGATCGCCCACACCGCGGTTCTCTTTCGGGTCGGGAGTGGCTGGCGCGTGTAGAAGCCGGTCTGCCACCGCTCGATCTCCTTGCCGCACTTGGGGCAGACGGAGTCGCTGGTTCCGACCGCCGCGTAGCAGTAAGGGCACTCGTTCATCGGATCGCAATCATCCTACGACAGGACACGTCCGTCGGAGCCTCTCTGCCGAAAGATCGCGCTACACTTCCGAAGTGACCGACCCCCGCCGCCCGCCCGAGAACGTTCCGGATGCCCCGGGGGTGTACCTCTTCAAGGACCGACGGGGGAAGATCCTCTACGTCGGCAAGGCCCGCTCGCTCCGGAAGCGGGTGGCCTCGTACTTCACCCGGGGGCCCGAGGCTTCCAAGACCGAGGCTCTGCTCGGATCCTGGGAGGACCTCGAGACGATCGTCACCAACACGGAGCTGGAAGCGCTCCTGCTCGAGAACTCGCTCATCAAGAAACACCGGCCGCGGTACAACATCTGCCTCCGGGACGACAAGACCTACCCTTACGTCAAGATCACGACGGGGGAGGAGTGGCCGAGGGCTCTCGTCACCCGCCGGGTCCAGGACGACGGCCACTCCTATTTCGGGCCGTTCTGGGGCGGTCTTGCGCGACGGATCATGCGGATGATCACGCGGCACTTCCAGATCCGCACGTGCACCATCGAAATCGACGGCACGCTTCCGCGGCCCTGCCTCTACTACGACCTGCACGCGTGCCTGGGACCGTGCGTCGCGGGCCTGACGACCCGGGCCGCCTACGACGACGCGGTCCGCGACGTCGTCCTCTTCCTCCAGGGACGCAACCGCGAGCTCTCCGCGAGTCTCGAGAGAAAGATGCGGGAAGCCGCGGGGGCCGAAAACTTCGAGATGGCCGCAGCGTACCGCGACGCGTTGCGGACGGTCGAGGACGTTTCCGAGCACCAGGTCGTGCATTCGTTGAAGGGCGAGAGCGTGGACGTCTTCGGCATCTTCGAATCGGGGGGGGACGTCGCGGTCGGCGTGCTCGTCGTCCGGGGAGGCGTCATCCAGGACCGGAGGGAGTTCTTCTTCGAAAAGTCCGAGGAGGTCGACCCCTCCGCGTTCCTCGACGCGTTCCTTCCGCAGTTCTACGACGCGAATCCGTTCCTCCCGGTGGAGGTCCATCTCCCGGTTGCGATCCCGGACCCCGAACTTCTCGAGGCCTTCCTGGCGGCGCGGCGGGGCGCGCGGGTCGCCGTCCGCGTGCCGCAGCGCGGGCCGGCGCGGGAGAGGGTAGAGCTCGCGCAGGACAACGCGCGGGAGCGCCACAAGGTCCGCTTCCGCCGGCTCGGCGGGGAAGGAGCGCTCGGCGTCGAGCGGCTGGCCCGCGTGCTCGACCTTCCGGCGGCGCCCCGCCGGATCGAGGCCTTCGACATCTCGCACCTCCAGGGAACCGACAGCATCGCGTCACTCGTGGTGTTCGAGGACGGCAAGCCCAGGAAGTCGGACTACCGGCTCTTCGGGATTGCATCGCAGACGCTGCTGGCTCCGGATGACTTCAAGAGCATGGCCGAGGCCGTCGAGCGCCGATACCGCAAGCTCCGCGACGAGAGGGTCGCGATGCCCGACCTCGTTCTCGTCGACGGGGGTCGCGGGCAGCTCCAGGCGGCGCTCACCGCACTCGACCGGCTGGGAGTCGAGCTGCCGGTCGTCGGCCTTGCGAAGCGCGAGGAGGAGATCTGGATTCCGGGGCGGCCGGACCCGGTGCGCCTGTCGCGCAAGGACCCGGCCCTGCAGCTGATCCAGCGGGTCCGCGACGAGGCCCACCGCTTCGCAATCACGCGGCATCGCGGGCGGCGCGCGAAGCGCATGCGGGAGACGAGCCTGCGCGACATCCCGGGGATCGGACCGACGCGCGCCCGGACGCTCTTGACAAGGTTCGGGTCGATTTCCGGGATCGCCGCGGCGCAAGCGCGCGAAATCGAGGAGGCCGTCGGGGCGGCGGCGGCCCGCGCCGTGCTGTCGTATCTGGAGGCCGGACGCAGTCCGGCGACGGGGAAGACCGAGATCGGCAACGGCGAAGGGGGACACGCCCGCTCCGCATGAGAACCGCCTTCGAACGCGAGGGCGACATCCGGAGCGTCGATCTCCTCGCCGCTTTTGCAACGCTCTGGCGTCAACGGGCGAGCGGCGCACTCCGATTCTCCGGGTCCGGCGAGACCATCCGGTTCGAGGTCCTCCAAGGGGACGTCGTCCGCGTTGCCGCGTCCGATGCGGGGTTCGACGCGATCGAGGTTCTGCTTCGGGCCGGAAAGATCGATGCGACCGCTCTCGAGCGGCCCCGGCTCCCCGCCGGAAAGGATCGGGCTCTGGCCGCCCGCGAGGCGGGGCTCCTGACCGAACGCGACTGGCGCTGGGGCGAGCGCATCCGCGCCGTCGAGATTCTCGCGCATCTCGTGGCGTGGCTCGAGGGCTCCTACGCATTCGATTCGTCGGCTCGCCCGGAAAAGGGCGAGCTCGCCGTCGGAATCCACCGCCTCATCCTGGAGCTCTTTCTTCGCTCGCGGGACCGGGCGTTCGTGCACCACGCGCTCCCGGCGGTGGATGCGCCTCTCCAGCGGTCCGCCGATTTCGAGGAGAAGTTCGGCACGCTCGGACTGACCCCGGACGCGCTCACGGTCGCCTCCGCAATCGACGGGCGGTCCACGGCGGCGGAAATCTCCCGGCGGACGCCGCCGGATCCGTTCTCGGTCGAGAAGCTGCTCGCGGCGCTGGCGACCCTCGGGCTTCTCCACCCCGAGTACGCCGCCGAGCCGGCGCGGGCGTTCGAAGTTCTGAAGCCGAAGGAGGTCTCCGACGCGGTGCCGGAGAGCGAACCGCGGGCGCCTTCCCCGGAGGCGCCGTCAATGCCTGCTTCGCCCGCGCCGGACGAGCCCGAGTCCGCGGAAGAGCCCGACGAGCCCGGGATCGACCTTCCTCTCTCGATCCCGGTCGAGCCGTCCGAGCCGGAGCCCGCGCTCGTGGCCTGGGAGCCCGTTCCCCCCGAGGCGATGGATCAGCCGCTTGACGTGGCGGCCGCCGGGATCCCCTCATCCAGGCGCCGCTCGGTTCCCGTGGCAGTCTGGGTCCTGCTCGTCCTGGCGCTTGCGGTGGGCGCTCTCCTCTACTCGCGGGCGCGAGAGACCGTCCGCGCACCAGCCGCTCTGGAGCCCGCACCGATCGCGACCGGGGCGGCCGGGTCCGTCCCGACCGGCTCCCCGGTGACCCCGCCCGACGCGGCCGCGCCTCTTCCACCGACCCCACTTCCGCAAACCGCTGTTCCGCCGACCTTTCCCCCCGCGACCGCCAGCCCCCTGCCTCCGACGCCCTTTCCGACACTGCCGCCCCGGGCCTCCGCCACGGCCGAGCCGGCGGCCGAGCCCACGGCCGTGCCGACCCCTCGCCCCAACCCGTCGCCCATCCCGCCCGGACGCGCCGGCCGGAGCCGGGAGGACTGGATCGCGCTGGCCGAACGCGACCGGCTCCTCGCGGAGCGGCAGCCGGGGGCCCGGTTCACCATCCAGCTCGAGCTCGTCTGCGAGCTTCCGTCGCTCGCGCAAGCGTGGAAGTTCGACCGCGAGGGCGAGATGTGGCTGGCCTCCGTGGACCACCGCGGGCGCCCCTGTTTCCGGGTTTTCTGGGGTCGCTATGCCGACCTCGAATCGGCGCGCCGGGCCAAGGCGTCGGTGCCGCGGTTCTTCTTCACGCCGACCAACCACCCGGCCGTCGTCTCCACGCGCCCCGCTCTGCTACCCTAGTAGACGAAATCGTGGAGGAACCGCAGCCCCCCGGTCCGGGCGTTCCCGAGACGCCCCTGCGCGGGTCGCTCAACGACTCGCCACTTCCGCAGATCCTCCACCGAATTTTCCTCGAACAACTGAAGGGCACTCTGACTCTCGCGCGCGAGGGGGAGGTGCGCCGGCTCTTTTTCGAGAAGGGGGAGCTGAAGACCGCGACCTCCTCGCGGGAGACGCAGAAGATCGGGACCTTCCTGAAACGCCGGGGGCGAATCAGCGACGAGGACCTCGCCTCGGCGCTCTCCGAGATCTCCCGGCAACACGGCACCCGTTTCGGAAAGACGCTGGTCGAGCGCGGGCTCCTCCCGAAGTCGGCGATCGACTCCGAGATGAAGAGGCTGGTCGAAGAGATCGTGCTGTCCGCGTTCGAGTGGGAGTCCGGGGAATACCGATTCGAACCTTCGAACGCCGTTCTCGACCCGGACGTCGCGCTCGCGCTCTCGACCGCCGCCGTCATCGTCGAGGGGATTCGCCGCCTGCCCGATGCGCGCGTCTTCCGCGAACGGCTGAACGGCGGCCCGGGCGTGCTCCGGCTCGCGCGAGATCCGATGTCCCGTTACCAGTACCTGGCGCTCACGCCGCAAGAGGCGTACGTCCTTTCGCGGGTCGACGGCGTTCTCGACGTGGATGCCCTCCTCGCGATCGCGGGCAACTCCCGGGACGCGGCCGCGAAGACGATCTACGCCCTGTTGTCCTGCGGTCTCGTCGAGTGGCGGACCGACGGAGCGCGGCGGCGCCAGACGACGGGCAACGTCGCGAAGCTGAACGTCGAAGTCGCGAGCGAGCCCGCGCAACTCACCACGGGCCACGTCGAGATGGTTCGCAAGACGTGGCGGCGGCTCGACTGGCTGTCGCATTACGACCTCCTCGGGGTTTCCCGGGAAGCGAGCGCCGGCGAAATCCGCCGAGCGTACGTCGACAAGAGCCGCCTGTTTCACCCGGACCTCCGCCACCGCGCGGACCTCGCGGGCATGGAAAGGGAGCTGACCGCGGTGTTCGCCCGCCTGAAGATCGTGCACGACACCCTCGTCGACCCGGCGGCTCGCGCAGAGTATGACCGGGGGCTGGAGGAAACGCCGGCCGTTTCGGCTGAAGAGACCGTCCGGGACCCGGAGGCCGGTCGCGTGCTTGCCGCGCGGAACTTCGCGCGCGCCGCGGAGCTGATCGACGCGAAGGATTATTTCCCGGCGATCGAGCTGCTCCGGGAGGCCGTCCGGTTCGCGCCGGATCGGGCGGACTATCGCTTCAAGCTGGGCGAGGTCGAGCTCAAGAACTCCAAGTGGTTCGACCGCGGCCTCGAAAATCTGCAGGAGGCCATCCGCATGGAGCCCACCCGCGGCGACTTCCTGCGGGAGACTGCCCGCGCCCTGTCCGTCAACGGCCGCAGGCAGGCCGCCGAAATGTACGCGCGGCGCGCCCTGGAGGTCGAGCCCGGAATCGAGAGTTCCCTCGTCCTCGCCGAGATCACGGGAGAGTCGCCGGAACCCGCCCGCGTGACGAAGGATGGACAGGAGACGAAGGAGGGCGTCCCGAAGGGCGGACTGTTCGCGCGGTTCCGGCGCAAGAAATCGTGAGTCTGGCTCTGCGAATCCGCGAGCGTCCGTGCCGTTGACCGCGCTCCTGACCGGTCTGGGCCTGGCTGCCGCCGCCGGGTTTAACGCGTGGGCGGTGCTCCTCCTGTTCCACGGCCTCTACCGCCTGCTCCCCCAGGAGTTCCCGAGCTCGGCCGCCGCGCTCCTGGGCAGCCAGACCGTTTTCGCGTTCGCGCTGGTGCTCTTTCTCGCGGAGTTCGTGATCACCAAGATCCCCCTGCTGGACCGTTTCTGGGAACTCGCGCACACGCTGCTCCGGCCGATCGTCGGCGCCTTCCTCGCGATCGCCTGCGTTCCGGAGACGTCCCTGCTTCCCCGCATCGGGATCGGCCTCGCCGGCGCCATCGCGACGCTCGCGGCCCACGTCACCAAGTCGACCACCCGCCTCGAGTCGACCGCCGCCACCCGCGGCTGGACCCACGTCGCCCTGTCCCTGACCGAAGACATCGTGGCGGTCGTCCTGGCAACCCTGGTCTTCTTCGTCCCCTGGGTGACGGCGCTGCTGCTCGCCGCGCTTTCCGTTCTGCTCCTGACCCACCTTCCCCGGGTCAAGCGGGCCCTCGGCGTGCTGTTCTTCCGCCTTCAGCACCCGCGGCGCCGCACTCCCGCGGGTGCGTGAGCCGTCCGTGCCGTACCTCGTCGACGGGAACAACGTGATCGGCGCCGAGCGCGGGGGGCCGGCTTCGGACGACGGCCGCGCCGAGCTGGTGCGCGAGATCGCGGATCGCCTCCGGTCGACTCGCGCACGGGTCGTTCTTTTCTTCGACGGGTCTGGAGCTTCCCTGTCCCTCGGCAGCCTTTCGGTCCGTTTCGCCGGCGCCGCGACAGCCGACGACGCGATCGTGCGCGAGGTCGGCCGATCGGCCCGTCCGCAGGAGATGACCGTCGTGACCGCCGACCGGGAGCTCGCGCGCCGCATCCGGGACGCCGGCGGCCGCGTCACCGCGCCCGCCGAGTTCTGGAGGCGCTTCGGGGCGCCGAAACGTTCCACCCCGCGGGGCACCGGCGAGACCCGCGTGGACGTCGACGACTGGTTGAAGTGGCTGGCCGACGACCGGAACCGCCGGGAGTGATTCGGGCCAGGATGCTATGCTTCGCGGGTCCGAGTGGGCTGTGTGATCGCCCCGGGTAACCGGGGAGGAAAGTCCGAACTCCGTACGGGCGGCATGCCGGGTAACGCCCGGTCGCGGCGACGCGAAGGAAAGTGCCACAGAAAACAAACCGCCTTCCCCGGGCTTACGCCCCGGGACGGCAAGGGTGAAACGGTGCGGTAAGAGCGCACCGCCCCGCCGGCAACGGTGGGGGCACGGTAAACCCCATGCGGAGCAAGGCCAAATAGGGAGACGGAGGGCGCCCGTCCCGTCCTGCCATCCGGCGGGCCGTCTCCGGGTCGGCTGCTCGAGCCCGGGGGAGACCCCGGGACGAGAGGAATGATCGCAGGCCCGGGAGACCGGGTCACAGAATTCGGCTTACAGGCCCACTCGGATTTTTTGGTTCTCGGGTGAGTACGCCCTTCCGGAAGCCACCCCGACTCCATCCGGGCTCGACGATCGGCATCGCGGCGGTATCGGGACCCGTCGACCCGGAGAAGCTCGAACTCGGCCTGGAGTCCCTTCGCTCGCGGGGGTATCGGGTCGTCGAGGCGACCAACCTCCGGACCCGGGACGGTTTCCTGGCGGGGACCGACGTGGAGCGGGCGGACGGCTATCGCGAGCTCGTCCGAGACCCGGCGGTCGACGCGATCTTCTTCGCGCGCGGCGGGTACGGCGCCTCCCGGATTCTGGCGCGGCTCGATCCGGCGGAAATCCGGGCGAACCCCAAGATTCACCTGGGGGGATCCGACCTCACCGCGCTCTTCGCGTACATCGCGGCGCACGTTACGCTCGTCACGTTCTACGGGCCGCTGGTGGGGGTTCAGCTGGCGGACGGCGGAACCCTCGACTGGGAACAGGTCCTTTCCGGAGGTCAACCGGAACCTCACACCGTCCCACCGGACGACGTGATCCGCGCGGGCCGCGCCGATGGACCGATCACGGGCGGCTGTCTGTCCCTTCTCGCTTCGCTCTGCGGAACTCCCGAGGCGGTCGGGGGAGCCGGGCGCATCCTGTTCTGGGAAGACGTCGGCGAAGAGGTCTACCGTCTGGATCGAATGTTGACCCAGCTGGAACGCTCCGGTACATTCGAAACGCTGTCCGCCATGTTGATCGGATCGGTCGCGCCGGGTCGGCGCGAAGGCGTGGAATCTCCCGAAGAGATCCGAGCCTGGCTCCGGCGCCGCTTTGCCGATGCCCCGTTTCCGGTGGCGATGGGGTTCCCGGCGGGACACCTCCCGTCGACGCGCACGATTGCCCTCGGGGCGCGAGCCCGGGTCGACTTCGACTCGGGCCGCGTGGACTTTCCCGAAATCCCGGTGGCGTGAGGATCGCGTGAAAGCCGTCTTCCGGACGGGGCCTGGAACCCCCCGCAGTCCCTTCGAGCGTTACCTGGTCACCCACCCGATGGGCGACATCATCTTCTCCGAGGGGGAGATCGGGACCGAGATGTACATCATCCAGTCGGGCACGGTCGA
>JBBQKV010000057.1:0-16568 GCA_038327245.1 Acidobacteriota bacterium | reverse complement strand
CCGCTCCTCCGCGAACCGGCGGGCGCGGCTGGGATCCGCGTCGAAGACGAAGACCCGCTCGATCGGCAGAATTCCCAGGATCGCGGCGAGCTGAACGCGACCCTGCTCGCCGCATCCCGCGATGGTGACGGTCCGCGAGTCCGGGCGCGCGAGCCTCTTCGCCGCCACGGCAGTCGCCGCGCCCGTGCGGAGGATCGTGATCTCGATCGAGTCGAGGGCCGCGAGCGGGACGCCGCTCTTCGCATCGAACAGGAGGACGATCCCCTGGATCGTGGGGAGGTCGAACCGTTGGCGGTTCCCGGGGAAGTTCGCGTTGGTCTTCGCCGCGAAGTACGCGCGGCCCGGCAGCTTCAGGCCCGCGGCCTTGACGTGGAAGCCGCCGTCCGCCGCCCGGACTCCCAGGATCGCGGGCGGGAGCGTCTCGCCGCGGGCGTGCAGCCGGAAGGCTTCCTCGACCGCTTCGATGCATTCCGCCATAGAGAGGAGCTCGGCAACGTCGCGCCGTCCGAGGAGAATCGTTTCCCGCTCGCGGGTCGAAGCCGAGCTCAGGAACGCTTCTCGGCCGATCCGGAGCCTCTGCCGGAATTCTGGTCGGATTGACCGGCCCGGGGGGCGCTGTCGGAGTCGCGGCCGATGGGACCGACGAGCTTCAGCGCCGCGCGGCAGATCGCGAGAGGACGGGTCGGCGCCGTGACCGTGATCAGGTTGACGTACCGGGTGACGGTGGAGTCGTCCAGGTTCGAACGATCGTTCGGCCGGCGCCAGTGGAAAGTCCAGTCGCGGCCGCTCTGAAGGCACATCCACCGCCACGGAGGTCGCGCGAGCGCGCGCACGACCATCTCGGCGGCGGAGTCGCTGGTGGAGTAGGGCGGGACATCCGAGACAGGTTTCCTGCCGAATACCCGGAGCTCGATCAAACGATCGAGCACTGGACCTTCTTCATGGCTCAAGGTCTTGGGGGGCTCCGACGTCAGCCTAACTCAACCGGTCGGCTCGTGCGACCCGGGAGCGTACAATCGAGGAAAAATGTCCTGTCGTCCGACACTTCGGGGGGGCCTGTCGAGCTTCGCGCTTTCGCTCGTCCTGCTGGGAGCCTTCGCTTCCGGCGCGCTGGCGCAACCGAGCCCCGTCGAACGATCTTTGACCCGAGCCAGGCCATTCCACGGCGACCTCCGTCGGCTGACTCGTATTCCGCCTCGAAAGAGGGAGCGGCCGGAGCGGCAGGCACCCGTTCAGGACCTGCCGGGAGAGCTCGTTCCGATCGGTTCCGGCCTCGCAGCTCCTTCGTTGGCCGCACCGGCGCCCTCGCCGATCGCGAACTTCGACGGACTGGACTTCAACAACTGGGGCGACGGTCACCCTCCCGACACGAACGGCGACGTGGGCCCCGAGTACTACATCCAGACGGTCAACACGTCGATCGGGATCTACCGCAAGACGGACGGCGTCCGCGTCGCGGCATTCACCTTCAACACGTTCATGAGCCAGGGCAACTTCGGCAATCTCTGTGACACGGACAACTTCGGCGACCCGGTCGTCGTGTACGACACCTTCACGGACCGCTGGATCATCACCGACTTCGCGTTTCAGCTCGACGCTTCCGGGGGTGTGGTCAATCCGCCCGGCGCCTACCAGTGCTTTGCGGCTTCCCAGAGCGGCGATCCGGTCAGCGGCGGTTGGAACTTCTACTCGATCCACATCACGGACAAGCTGAATGACTACCCGAAGTTCGGCATCTGGCCCGACGGGCTGTACATGTCGGCCAACATGTACGGCTTCTCGGCCAACGGTTCCTTCTCGAACGTCCGAGCCTGGGCCTTCAACAAGGCGCAGATGTACGCCGGCGCCCCGACCGCACAGGTCGTCACCTTCAACGCGACCAAGTCCACCCGCGGCGGCATCAACTTCACCTTGCTTCCGAGCAACGCTCGGCTCCAGACCGGCAGTCCTCCAGCGGGGCGGCAGAACCTGTTCGCCGCGCTCACCGGGTTCACCAACGTGGTCCGGATCTGGAAGTTTCACGTGGACTGGACCACTGTCGCAAACTCGACGTTCACCGGGCCCACCGACTCTTCGACCGGCGCCAACTGGGCCTCCGGGCCGGGCAATGTGCCGGAGCTCGACGGGAACACTCTCGATACGCTGACCTACCGGGCGATGATGCAGAACCAGTACACGAACATCGGCGGGGTCGAATCGCTGTGGGACAGCCACACGGTGGCCGGAAGCAGCTCGAGCCAGGCCGCGGTGCGCTGGTACCAGGTGCCCGTCACGGGGGGCACGATCGGCAGCGCCCTCCAGGCGTCGACGTACAACCCGGACTCCAGTAACCGCTTCATGCCGAGCGCGGCGGTGGATCGGGCCGGCAACATGGCTATCGGCTACAGCGTGTCGAACGCCACGATGTATCCGGCGATCCGTTATTCCGGCCGCCTGGCCGGCGACCCGGTCAACACGATCACGCAGACCGAGACCTCGCTGATCGAGGGAACCGGCGGGCAGGTCCACACCTTCAACGACGGAACGCTGGATCATCGCTGGGGTGACTACAGCGCTCTGACGCTCGACCCGGACGGCTGCACCTTCTGGTACACCAACGAGTACTACGTGACGAACGGGAAGGACGACCATACCCGGATCGGATCTTTCCGTTTCCCGGAGTGCCTGCTCGCGGAGACGCCCACACCAATCAACACGCCGGCCGGCACAGCGACGAATACGCCGACGAGAACGCCGACTCTCACGCCACCGGCCGCCTCGCCGATTCCCACGTCCACGCCGACCCGGACTCCCACGTTGACCGCCACCGCGACGCGGACGCCGACCGCAATCCCGACGTCCCCTTCACCGACACCGACACCGACACCGACACCGACACCGACGCCGACGTTGGCGTCGACCCCGACACGGACGCCGACACCCCCACTCAGTCCGACTCCCACGATGACGCCCAGCCCGACGCCGACGCCGACCGCGACGCCCGCTGCGCTCGCGGGCCTCAACTTTCACACCCTGACTCCGTGCCGGATCGCGGATACGCGCGAGGCGGCGGGATCCCTGGGCGGCCCGGCCCTCGCGGCTGGGTCGACGCGCACGTTCCCGGTCGGCGGGATCTGCGGGTTGCCGGGGACCGCGAAGGCGGTGACCGTCAACGTGACCGTCGTGAACCCGACGGCCGGAGGTCACCTGACCCTTTATCCGGCGGGGAGCTCCCTGCCGGGGGCGAGCACGATCAACTTCCGATCCGGGATAGTCCGCGCCAACAACGCGATTTTGACGCTCGGAGCTTCCGGACAGATCTCCGTCTTCAACGGGATGTCGTCCGGCTCGACGGACTTCGTCCTCGACGTCAGCGGCTGGTTCGAGTAGAGGTGGGAGCGGACTAGGTTCGAACCAGCAGGATCACGACGACCAGGAAGGACATCACCCAGAGAAGCCCACCTTCCCAGAAGCCGGGACTGCGGCGGTTCCTCAAAAGGAACCAGGCTCCGGTCGAGAGACCGACGAGCGCCGCGACGATCAGAAGCACCATGCCGGTCCGCAAAGCAAAAGCGTTGCCAGGTCCGTCACGGGCGGGCCCTCAGCCGCTCGAGCTCCTCCTGCATCCGCGATCGGACGGTCGCCGCGAGCTCCGAGACGGTCTGCGGCTCCGGGGTATCCGTCGGAACCGGCTCGAGGACGGTGACCCGCAGGACGCCCTGTCGGGCCAGCCGCCTCTCCGTGTCCGCGATGGCCCCGAGCGGCTCCGCGACGATCGGCACGACCGGAACCCGGGCCGCGAGCGCCAGCCGGAAGGCGCCGGTTTTGAACGGCAGAAGCTCCGGTCCGGGGTTCCGGTGACCCTCGGGCATGAACCACACGGAGACGCTCTCCGCGCGGATCGTGCGGGCCGCTTCTTCGAGTGAGTCCCGGGCGTCCCGCGGGTTCCCTCGGTCGATGACCAGGTTTCCCGAAAGCCGGTAGAACCAACCGAAGATCGGGATGCGGCCGATCTCCCGCTTGCCCGCCGAGACCGTGCGCTTCGGGAAGATCGACCCGAAGGTCACGACGTCCAGGAAGCTCTGGTGGTTCGCGACGAAGACGCACGGCCGGGCGGCGTCGAGCCGGGCGCGATTCGCGACCTCGATCCGCCAGCCCATGAGCCGGGCGACCCCGCCGCAGAAAACCTTCCCATAGACGTAGAGGGTCCGCCGGTTGCGCGGCGCCAGCAGGAGCCAGACCACCCCGAGGGCCGAGCAGATCAGGAACCAGAGACCGCCGAGGACGAACCCGGCGAGGTAGGAGAGCCGCTCGATCGACCGCTTCACGACGAGCGCAGCCTAACGGACCGCCGGACTCAGCAGCACGATACGGCAGCGCCCTTGCAGAACGCGGCTCGGACGAGGCAACGCTCGGGTTTCCCGCGCGCGGTAACAAATCCGGATCGAGGAGGAAAACAGATGACTTTCGGTGCGAGATTGCAGGCGTCGCTCGTGTCGCTCGTGGCGTTTCTACCCCATCTTCTCGGGGCGCTTCTCATCCTGCTCGTCGGCTGGATCGTGGCCCGGCTTCTCGAGAAAGCCACGGACGCCGTGCTCGAGAGACTCAAGTTCGACGCGGCCCTGGACCGCGGCGGTGTGCGGGACGCTCTGAAGAGGACCGGTACGAAGCTCGATCCCTCGAGTATCCTCGCGAAGCTCGTGTTCTGGGCCGTCATGCTCACCGCCATCCTCATGGCGGCAAACGCGCTCGGCCTGACTGCGGTCGCCACGATGTTCGACCGGATCGTGGCGTTCATCCCGAACGTCATCGTCGCCGTTCTGATCATCGTCATCGGGATGTTGATCGGCGAGTTCGTGAAGGACCTGATCGCAGCCTCGATGGGGAAGGTCGGCGGGGGAATGGCGCTCTCGAGGATTGCAAAGGTGGCGATCGTCACGCTTTCGATCTTCATGGCACTGGATCAACTCCAGATCGCGCACAACATCGTTACCACGGCGTTCTCCCTGATGTTGGGAGCGATCGCCCTGGCCGCCGGGCTCGCCTTCGGCCTGGGAAATCGGGAACTTGCGGGCGAGTACACGAGAAAGTGGGTCGAGCAGGGCAACCGGAAGGCCCGCGAAATCGAGGAGGGCACGAGCGGCCGCTCGCCGCGCAGTCGCTAACGGACTGCGGAATCCGAATCAGGAAACATCGGGAGCCGGAGCGGTACGAAGCCGCTCCGGCGCTCCGACCGCGGACAGGGCCCAGTAGAGAAGTCCCGCCGCGAAGAAGCCCACGAACCAGGCATACGAGTAGAGGGGCTTCAACGGCGCATACACGAGGCCGCCCCACGCCAGCGCGCAGCCGACGAGCGTCGCCGCGACCGCTTTCCAGTTCCAGCCTCCGCGGTAGCGGTACGCCCCGTCCGGAAGGTAGAGGTCCTCGAGAGACAGCTCCTTCTTCCGCACCAGCCAGTAGTCGGCGACGAGGACTCCCGCGATCGACCCCAGGCCTCCCGAGTACCCCAGCAGCCACTGGAAGATGTAGCCCGACGGGTCCGCGAGCAGCTTCCAGGGCTGCATGAGGATGCCGACGATCCCGGTCAAGAGGCCGCCCGTCTTGAAGCGGATCGCCTTCGGGAACGCGTTCGCGAAGTCGTTGGCTGGGGAGACGACGTTGGCCGCAATGTTGACGGCGAGCGTCGCGACGACCGCGGTGAACATGGACACCGCGACGACGACGGGCGCGCGGAACTGCGCCACGAGCTGGACCGGATCCCAGATCGCGCGGCCGTAGATGATCACGGTGGCGCTCGTGATCAGGACTCCCATCGCAGCGAACACCGACATCGTCGTGGGCAGCGCCACCACCTGGCCCACGACCTGCTCGCGCTGGCTGCGGCCGAAGCGCGTGAAGTCCGGCATGTTGAGGGACAGCGTCGCCCAGTAGCCGATCATCGCGGTCAGGGAGGGGACGAACACCGGGAAGAACTCCCGGAACGTCGGGAACTTGCCGGGCTGCGCGAGAAGCGGGCCGAGGCCGTTGGCCTTCCGGACCGCCCAGACGAGGAGGACCGTCGTCATGACGAGGACGAACGGGGCCGCCCAGTTTTCGACCTTCCGCAGCAGGTCCATGCCGCGATAGATGATGAAGATGTTGATCCCCCAGAAGAGGAGAAATGACAGCCACGCGGTCGCGGAGTGGCCCGCGAACCCGGCGCCGAGCAAATCGTTCCAGCCGGGGATGATCGCCGAGAACAACGTGTGGAGAGCCTCTCCGCCGATCCACGCCTGGATGCCGAACCAGCCGCACGCGACGAGCGCCCGCATGAGCGCCGGAAGATTCGACCCGAGCGTTCCGTACGCGGCGCGCGCGAACACGGGAAACGGAATCCCGTACTTCGTGCCGGGGTGCGAGTTCAGAAGGATTGGAACGAGCACGATCGTGTTGCCGAGCAGGATGGTGACGAGCGCCTGCTTCCAGTTCATGCCCGCGGCCATGAGGCCCGACGCGAGCATGTACGTCGGAATACAGTGCGCCATGCTGATCCAGAGGGCCGCGTAGTTGTAGGTCGTCCAGTTGCGCCGGCGGATGGGAACCGGCGCGAGATCCGGGTTGGAGAGCGGGCTCGCGTCGATCCGCGCCGTGTCGACCAGCTCCACGCGGCCGTCGGGCAGATGAATCTCGTTGTCGGCCATCATCGGCCTCCCTCAGGCTGTCGCGGGGACAGGTTTTAACCTGCACCCGCCGCAGTCCAGGATTTCGGCCGATGATAAGCGAACCGGCTACGGGGTGATCGTGCCGTATGGCTTGATCTGCTCCTCGATCACCTTCCGGTCGCCGACGACCACGATCGTCGCCTTGTCGTCCTGGATGTACTTCTGCGCCATCCGCTGCACGTCCTGCGGAGTGACGGCGGAAACGCGCTGGACGTAGGTCTTCAGATAGTCCGCCGGCAGGCCGTGGAGGTCCACCAGCTCGAGCACGTTGATGATCCCGCTGCGCGACGAGTTCGCGAGCACGAACACTCCCGCCATGTAGTTCTGAGTGGCCTTCAGCTCCTCGGCCGACGGGGGCTCCGCCTGGAGCCGGTCGATCTCGTAGAAGATTTCCTTTAGGGAGGGGCCGGTGACGTTCGTCGTGACGTCGGCGGCCTCCGCCCAGTACGCGTCCTTGTAACGGCTCGAAAGCTGGCTCGAGGGAGAGTACGTGTACCCCTTCGACTCGCGCAGGTTCGCGGTGATCCGCGAGGAGAAGTAGCCCCCGAGAAGCGTGTTGACGACCGACAGGGGAACGTAGTCCGGGTTCGAGGGATCCGGCACGGGCATCCCGAGGAGAATCGTGGACTGGACGGCGCCGGGCCGGTCGACGAGATAGATCGCGCGCGACGACTTGGGCTGGGGGGCCTGGAGCGTCGAAGGATTCCCGGCCTTCCAGCTGCCGAACGCCTGCCGGATGGCAGCCTCGATCGCGGGACGGTCGAACTTCCCGGCCACGTAGAGGTGGGCACGCGACGCGCCGTAGTTCGCGTCGTAGAACGAGCGGACGTCCGCGAGCGTGAAGCCCTGCACCATCTCGGGCGCGGGGAAGATGCGCCCGTAGGGATGTCCCGGGTAGAGCGTGCCGCGGAACTTCTCGAGCGCCATCTGCTGCGGCTGGCTCTTCGCAATCGAGAGCTGGCGGAGGCTGTCCGCCTTCAACCTCGGGAGCTCCGACTCCGGGAACTTCGGATTCCGGACCACGTCCGCGACCAGGCGGACCATCTCCGGACCCGACTCCGATAGGACGTCGCCCGAGATTTCCGCCGCGTTCACGCCGACTTCGACGTCGAGCGAGCCACCCATGCGGGCCGCGGCCTGGGAGATCTGGGTGGCGGTCTTCGTCGCGGTGCCCTCGCGCATCAGCGTACCGGTCAGGTCGCCCAGGGAGACCTGTTTCTCGCTCTCGTAGGCGTTTCCGGCGAGGACCGCGAGCTCGACGCGGACCTTCGGAACCGTGCCGTACGGAACGAGCGTCACCTCGAGGCCGTTGTCGAGCCGGAACTTCGTCGCGGCCGGCGCCTGGAAGTCCCGGGGCTTTCCGGGCGGGGGAGGAGTTTCCTTCTGCGCGAGAGCGCCGCCCGCCGAGAGGAGGAGAGTCAACGCAAGGACGGCTCGTTTGCTGGTCATGACTTTTTCTCCGGAGAAGCGGCCGGCGGCTTTGCCAGGGCCTTCGGCTCGATGGTGAGAATCGTACGGTTCCCGGGACGGAGGTACTCCTTCGCAGTCTTCAGGAGAATCGCGGGCGTAACCCGGCGGAACTCCCCTTCGATCCGGTTGATCCGGCCCGGATCGTCGTCGAAGAGCGCGAAGCTGGCGAGAAGGTCGGCGCGGCCGAAGCCGAAGAGCGCCTCCAGGTCGTCGTAAAACTGCGAGCGGATCTTCACGATGGCGAGGTCGAGGGTCGCCGCGTCGACCGGGGTCGTGCGCAGCTTCTCGACCTCGGCGTCGAACACCTTGAGGATCGCGTCGGGCGTCTTGTCCGAGTCGTGGAAGAGTGAAGCAATCCACAGCGTCGGCCCGTTGATGTCGTGCATGTTGCCGAGCAGGTTGATTCCTCCGCTCACGTCGCCGGACAGGCCGTTCTTCTGGACGATCGCCTCGTAAAGCCGGCTGTCCTTGCCCTGGAGGAGGATCTGGTCCAGGAGCCCCATCGCGTAGTACTCGGGGGTGTTTCTCCGCGGCATCTGGTAGCCGATCGCCAGCGCCGGCTGCGTCGCGAGCGGGTCCGGCTTCGACGCGCGTCTCTCCTTCTCCTGCCGGGGCTCCGAGACGTCGGGAACGGGCGGCCGCGGAGTCGCCGAGATCCGGGCGAAGTACTTCTCGATCCAGCCTTTCGTCTGCGCGGAGTCGAAGTCTCCGACGACGACCAGGGCCGTATTGTTCGGAGCGTAGTAGGTCGTGAAGAACTTCTTGACGTCATCGAGTGTCGCCGCGTCGATGTCCTTGAGGTCGCCATAGAAGTTGTGAGCGTTGTACCAGTTGGTGTTGGCGTACTGCGGCAGGTCGAGCCACGGGAATCCGCCATAGGGTCGATTCAGGACGTTGACCCGGACCTCGCTCTTCACCACCCCCTGCTGGTTCGTCAGGTTGTCCTGGGTGATCGCGAGGCCGCGCATGCGGTCCGACTCCGCCCAGAGAGCGGTCTCGAGCGCGTGCGCGGGGACGATCTCGAAGTAGTTCGTGAAGTCGAAGCGCGTCGACCCGTTGAAGACTCCGCCGTTCGACTGGACGAGCTTCGCGAACTCCATCTTTCCCAGGCTCTGCGAGCCCTGGAACATCATGTGCTCGAAGAGGTGCGCGAAGCCGGTCCGGTCGCGCGGCTCGATCCGGAATCCGATGTTGTAGTAGAGCGCGACGACCGCCGTGGGGGCCGTCGTGTCCTTCGAGAGCACCACCTTCAGGCCGTTCCCGAGCTTGTAGTACTCGACCGGCACGTTGAATGCGGAGGGGCGCTTCGCCGTCTGTGCCTGCGCGGGCTGCGGCGCGACGAACGATCCGGCGACAACGACGCCGAGAACGATGGCGAGCGAGGCGTGGCGAATCGGGGTCTTCATCGGTCCTCCTGACGGAATCGGACTTTATGCGTACGAGGCGGAAAGCGGAAGGTTTTACGGACCGACGTTCAGAGGGCGACCTCTTCCGCGGCCGCGCGGACGTCGTCCAGTCCCTCCTGCATGCGGTCCCCGTGCGTGCGGAACGACAGGACGCAGATGCGGAGCGCGAAGCGCGGGCCGAGCATCGTGCCGGTCAGGTAGACGCGCCGGCGGGCGTTGACCGCGTCCAGGAACGCCCGGTTCAGCGCGTTCTCCGCGTCGGCGTCGAGGTCGGGCCGCGCCAGCCGGAACGCGACGATCGAGAGCTGCGGCTCGGCCACGATCTCGATTCCCGGGATGGTCTCCAGCTCGCGGGTGGCCCAGCGCGTCAGCTCCAGCTTCTCCTCGAGGTTCCGACGGAACGGGCCGATCCCGTGCATCGCGATCGGAAGCCACACCCGGAGACCCCGCCAGTCGCGCGACAGCTCCGGCGAGACCAGGTTGAAGTCCACGAGATCCGGTTCGTCCTGCATCGGCGGCATGTAGTCCGCGGACAACGCGTGCGCGCGCCGCAGCGTGTCGCGGTTCCGGACCAGCAGCGATCCCGTCCCGTAGGGCAGGAACAATCCCTTGTGCGGGTCGAGAACGACCGAGTCGGCGCGGGAGATGCCGGCGAGCGTCCGGCGTCCCTCCGCAGTGAGAAGGAAGAAGCCGCCGTACGCGGCGTCGACGTGGAGCCACAGCCCTTCGCGCGCGCAGAGGTCGGCGAGCCCGTCGAGGTCGTCCACCGCGCCGGTGTTCGTGGTCCCGGCGCTGCCCACGACCAGGAACGGCCGCTTCCCCGCGGAGCGGTCCGCGGCGATCGCCGCTTCGAGGGCGCCGATCCGGATCCGGAAATCTTCGTCGGAGGGGACGAGTCGGACGTTCTCTTCCGGGAACCCGGCGAGCATCGCGGCTTTCGTGACCGAGTGGTGTACCTGGTCCGACGCGTAGAGCGTGCCGGAGAGGAAGTCGTCGGGCAGAAGCTCCCGTCGCGCCGCGACGACCGCGGAGAAGTTCGCGAGGGATCCGCCGCTCGTCAGGATCCCGCCGGCGGTCGGGGGGTACCCGACGATGTCGCAAAACCATCGCACGACGTTGGCCTCGATCTGCGCGAGCCCGGGGGCGGCGGCGAAGACCCCGACGTACCGGTTGACGGCGTTCGCGATCAGGTCCGCGACAGCCGAGTGCACGAGGCCGCCGCCCGGGATGTACGCGAGGTAGCCGGGCCCCGCCGTGCCAAACCCCTTCGTCACGACCCGACCGAAGAGGAGATCGAGGAGCTCTTCGGACGGGCGGCCGGACTCGGGCAGCGGCTCGACGAGCGAGCGCGCCAGCTCGGCGCCGCCGTCGGTGTCGGCGGAAGGCTGCCGCGGAAGGGACTCGACGTAGTCGACGATCCGGCGCGTCGCGGCCTCGACGAGCGACCGGAAATCGTGGGACGAGAGCTCGAGCTCCCGGTCGCCGCTCACGCCATGCTCTGCCAGTTGTCGGGCGCTCCCGCCGGCGGCGTCCACGCCGGCAGCGGCATCAGGAGGTACCGCGACAACGCCTCGGCATGCCGCTCGTACATCGACCGCAGCTCCGAGAGCCGCTCCTCGGACTCCCGGGTCGATGCGATGTCGAGATTCGACTCCGCCAGCTTTTCCTTGAGACGCGCGAGCTCCATCGCGTGCAGGCGGTTCTCGCCGATGTCCATGTTGCGCGGCGAGAAGATCTGAGCCAGGTCCACCACCGCGTGGCGCGCCATCGCGAACGTCACCTTGGCGGCGCCGGCGACGCGTCCCTCCATCCCGACGATGACGAGCGAGCACGTGTCCAGAATGGTCGTGAGCGCCGAGACCCACGACTGGTTGTCGTGTTGAGACCGGTAGTAAGCGAGGACTGGAAACGAAATGTGACTCTCCAGGACCTCCGCCGACCAGCGCTCCCACTCGGCCAGGAGGTCGGCCAGGGACTCGTCGTCGCCGGTATGCCGGCGGAGGAGCTCCGATGCCGTGGGAGGAGACCCGGCCCGGGCATCCAGCAGCGCGATGTTGGACTCGCGGCGTGAGAAGGCCTGGGAGAGGATCGGCAGGTAGCTGATGACCATGGCGAGAAAGGCCAGCCCCGTCCCGGACTCGATCACCGAGAAGAACCGCCCGGAACGGGTCAGCGGGGTCACGTCTCCGAAGCCCAGGGTGAAGAAGGTCGACCCGCTCATGTAGAAGTGCGCGAAGAACCCGTCCAGTCCGGCGGGGGCGGCGAGAGCGGAACCGAGTCCCCAGCTGCGGAGCGCAAAGCCGAGGATGAGCCCGTACGCCCACGTGGCGAGGAGGACGATCAACGACAGCGGGCCGTAGATCCCGAGGTAGTTTTCGCGCGGGTTCCCCGGTCGCATCCGCAGCGCGAGCGCGCGCCAGGGGGTCCAGGTCATGCGGTAGAAGAGGCGCGCCAGTCGGAACTTCCGCGAGACGCGCCGCGAGAGGATGATGGTCTCGAACGCGTCCCAGAGAACGATTGCGATCAGAAGGATTCCCGCGACCACCGCCGACGCTCTCACGGGGCGCCAATTGAATCATTGATTTGAGCCGAACGGATTTCGTTCTCGCGAGCCGGCGGGTCGTGACGCCCGGCGGGATGCGCCCTGCCGCGGTGGTCGTGGCTGGCGGCGTCATCGAGTCGGTCGCCGAAAAGGCTCCCCCGCGCGTGCCGGTCGTCGACGTTGGCGAATCCGTGGTGATGCCGGGGCTCGTGGACACGCACGTTCACGTCAACGAGCCGGGGCGAACGGAATGGGAGGGCTTCGAGACCGCCACCCGCGCCGCCGCGGCGGGCGGCGTGACCGCGATCTTCGACATGCCGCTCAACAGCGTCCCCGCGACGACGTCCGCCGAAGCCCTGCGCGCGAAGATGGCGGCCGCGAGGGGGAAGTGCTTCGTCGACGTCGGGTTCTGGGGCGGAGTCGTCCCGGGGAACGTTGGCGAGCTCGTCGCGATGAAAGACCTCGGCGTGCGCGGGTTCAAGTGCTTCCTGGTCCCCTCGGGCGTCGCGGAGTTTGACCACGTGGGCGGCCGCGAGCTGACGCAAGCGCTGCGGGAGATCGCCCGGATCGGCGCGGTCCTGCTCGTCCATGCGGAGGATCCGTCGGGGATTCGCCCGGCGGCGGGAGACTTCCGCGACTACGCGACGTATCTCGCGTCCCGCCCGGCGCGCGCGGAGGACGACGCCGTCGCGCTCCTGGCCCGCCTCTGCCGGGAGACCGGCGCGCGCATCCACGTCGTTCACGTGTCGTCGGCCGGCGCGATCCCGCCGATCGCACGGGCCCGGGCCGAAGGGCTTCCCCTTTCGGCGGAAACCTGTCCGCACTACCTCTTCTTCGCGGCCGAGGAGATTCCCGACGGCGCGACCGAATTCAAGTGCGCTCCGCCGATCCGGGACCGCGCGAACCGCGAGCGACTCTGGGCGGGGCTCGAGAGCGGCGCCGTCGAGATGGTGGTCTCGGACCACTCGCCCTCGCCGCCGGCGGGCAAGAGCCGCGAAACCGGCGACTTCCTCTCGGCGTGGGGCGGTATCTCGTCGCTCCAGCTGAGGTTGCCAGCGGTCTGGACCGCGGCGCGGCAGCGGGGACACTCGTTCGAACGGCTCACGGAGTGGCTTTCCGCGGCTCCGGCGCGGCTCCCGGGGCTGGAAAGGACCAAGGGAGCCATTGCTCCCGGCCGCGACGCGGACTTCGTCGTCTGGAACCCGGACCAGACGTTCGAGGTCACCCCCTCGATGCTCCACCACCGGCACAAGCTTTCGCCCTACCTCGGACGGACGCTCGCCGGCGTCGTGGAGTCGACGTATCTCGGTGGTGAGAAGATCTTCGAGCGCGGCCGCTTCGTCGAACCTCCGCGCGGAAAGTTTCTCCTATGACGCCGCAGCCCAGTTTCACCGAGCTCGTCGACCTCGCCTCCGAACGCCTGGGGGGCGCCGCCGTTTCCGCGAACGACGAGTTCTTCGCTCCGAAGGAAAACCTCGTCAAGACGTCGAGACCGGTTTTCCGGGAGCACGAGTACACCGATCGGGGAAAGTGGATGGACGGCTGGGAGACACGCCGCCGGCGCGAGCCCGGCCACGACTGGTGCGTGGTGCGCCTCGGCCTGCCGGGAGTCATCCGGGGAGTCTGCGTCGACACGGCCTTCTTCCGGGGTAACTTCCCGGAGGCCTGCTCGGTCGAAGCGGGAGACGGTCCGGACGGGCCCTGGGTCGAGGTCCTGCCGAAGTCGGCGCTGAAAGGGGATGCCGAAAACCTCTTCCCGGTCGAGGGCCCGCGCCGTTTTACGCACGTGAAACTCCACATCTATCCGGACGGCGGCGTCGCGCGCCTCCGCGTCTACGGGCTCGTGGCCCCGGAGAAGGCGTCCCTTCCGCGCGCTGCCGAAATCGATCTCGCCGGCCTGGAGAACGGCGGGCTCGTCGTTGCCGCGAGTGACATGTTCTTCGGCGAGAGACACAACCTGATCCTGCCGGGCCCTCCGCTCGGCATGCAAGACGGGTGGGAGACGCGGCGGCGCCGCGGGCCCGGACACGACTGGGCGCTCGTGCGCCTGGGTCACCGCGGCGCAATCCGCCGGATCGAGGTTGACACGAGTTATTTCAAGGGGAACGCCCCGGGCAGCTGCTCGCTAGAGATCCTGGAGAAGGGCGACCCTCTCTCTCCGCAGGGGAAGTGGCGCGAGATCCTGCCGCCGGTGCCGCTCCGCGCGGATTCCGTGCACCGCTTCGAGGCGGAGGTCCTTCCGTCACCGGCCGCCACGCACGCGCGCTTCCACATCTACCCGGACGGAGGCGTGGCCCGGCTCCGCCTTTTCGGGGAAGTCGCGGGGACAGGTCCTTCGGACCTGCACCCGCCACCGAACTGAACGGTCGAGACGGTGCGCTGACGCCGGCGCTCGACGCGCTGAACGCGCTCCCTCCCGCCGAGGCGGAGTCGCGATTTCTCTCGTGCTCCGGGTCGGCGGAATGGGCGCGCCGGATGACGGCAGCCCGGCCGTTCGGCAGCGCCGACTCGCTCGCCGACGCGGCGGACCGGATCTGGCGCGGGCTATCGAAGGACGACTGGCTGGAGGCATTTTCGGGTCATCCGGCGATCGGCTCGGATGGGGCTCACGGCTGGGCGAGACAGGAACAATCCGGGACGCGCGGCGCTTCACCCGAGACCCTGGCGGAGCTGGCGCGTCTGAATCGCGAGTACGCCGAGCGGTTCGGCCACGTCTTCCTCATCTGCGCGACCGGGAGGAGCGCCGCCGAGATGCTCGCGCTCGGGCAACAGAGACTCGAGAACGACCCGGAAACGGAGCTCGCGATCGCCGCCGAAGAGCAGCGTAAGATCACCCGGCTTCGGCTGAAGAAGCTTCTCTCGCCGACCGAGAAATGAGCGCGATCACGACCCACGTCCTCGACACCTCGCGTGGCCTCCCGGCCGCGGGGGTTTCGGTCACCCTCGAGTTCCTGGCCGAGGATGGATGGAAATGGGTCGGCGGCGGTCGGACCGACGACGACGGGCGCGTGCCGAACCTCTTCGGAGGAGAACTCACCTACGGGACCTATCGCCTGACCTTCGACACGGGCTCTTACTTCTCGTCGTCCGATACGGAGGCTTTCTTCCCGCTGGTGCAGCTCGTTTTCACGGTCCACGATCCCGCCCGGGACCATCACGTCCCCCTTCTCCTGTCGCCCTACGGCTACTCGACCTATCGCGGTTCCTGATGCTCGGCCGGAACAGCTACGGCAAGTCGGGGATCCGGCTGGTCCGCGTGGACCGCGCCTCCGCGGACCACGCGGTTTCCGACCTGACGGTCGCGGTCCGGCTCGAGGGGGACTTCGAGGCGGCGCACGTCGCCGGCGACAACTCCGGTCTCGTCGCGACCGACACGATGAAGAACACCGTCTACGCCCGGGCGAAGGAATTTTCAGGCCGGGAGATCGAGGATTTCGCGGTCGCGCTCACCGACCACTTTCTCCGGGAAAACGCCCACGTGTCCGGCGCCGAGGTCTCGATCGAGGAGCGGATCTGGGGCCGGCTCGGCGCGAGCGCGTTCGAAGGGTCGAGCCAGGAGCGCCGCACGGCACGCGCCGTCCGATCCCGCGAAACCGTCGTCCTCAACTCGGGGCTGAAGGGAGCGCTCATCCTGAAAAGCGCGCAGTCCGGATTTTCGGGCTTCGCGCGGGACCGCTACACGACGCTGCGGGAGACAGGCGACCGCCTGCTCGCGACGTCGCTCACGGCCGAGTGGACTCACGCATCCGTCGCCCGGACCCGCTCGGACGCGTGGGAGGCGGTGCGGCGCACGCTCCTGGAAACCTTTGCCGCCCACGACAGCGCGTCGGTCCAACACACCCTTTATTCGATGGGAGAGGCGGCTCTCGGAGCGCACCCCGGGATCACGGAGATCCGCCTGACGATGCCCAACCGGCACCACCTGCTCGTCGACCTCGCCCCGTTCGGTCTGACGAACGAAAACGAGATCTTCGTCGCCACCGAAGAGCCGTACGGCCTCATCGAGGCGACGGTCACGCGGGAACCCGATAGAAAAGGGGGGTGAACGGCTTGACGGAAATCCACGAGGCGCTACCGTAGGAAGAGGAGGCACGCATGGTCAAGTACCAGACTTCGCTCAGCAAGGGACCGCAGGGAGAGATCCTCGTCAACGGCATGTACGTCAGCGGCGCGGAGCCCGTGTACATCGAGCGCGTCGTCCTCGAGGAGCTGGACGCCGCGGGGAATCCCATCGGGTCGTTTACCTTTCACGTCGACCGATACGTCGATCCCGTGGTGCAGAGCTCTCAGATGCTCGTTTCCAAGATGCCGTCCGGAAGCAACGTGAAGGGCGCGCGGGCCACGGCTTGGTGGATCGAGATCGACAAGGTGTCGAAGTCGCTGGTACTCAACCTTTAGTCCCCGCCGGTCCGTTCATCCGGCATTCACGGGCCCTCTCATAGTTTCGGCCTTGCCGCGCGGTTCCACGCG
>JBBQKV010000056.1:0-16872 GCA_038327245.1 Acidobacteriota bacterium | reverse complement strand
GGCGCGCGCGGGGTCGTCCCCGGCGAACGCCTTCACGAACTCCTCCAGCGTGACGCGCTCCCGGACTTCCTTCAACGTCGCGCCCCGCCGGACCGCCTCGCCGACCTGCGCCCGGAGAGACTCGAGAAGACCGACGAGCTTGTTCTTCGACTCCGGGGAGACGAACGCCGAGATCACCTTCCCGACTTCGACGACCTCGTACATCTTTGCGGCCGGGAGCTCGGCGGGAAGCGAAGCGGCGGCCGTGAGGAGAAGACCCGCGAAAGACGAGACAGTCCGGTATCGCATGGGTCTCTCAACGAAACCCGGCAGTGAGAATTTCGGCGCTGCAGTAAGCTCCGTCTCACTCGAGAGGAGAGAAATGAGCCGACTGCGGCGTCTCATCCCGCGCCTCCTGTTTTTCGTCCCCGCGTTCGTGATGTTCGGGTCGCCCGCGCTTTCCGCGCAGCCGATCCCTCCGTCGCTCTTCTCGGACCTTCGCTGGCGCAGCATCGGCCCGTTCCGCTCCGGATGGGCTACCTGCATCGAAGGGATCCCGGACCAGCCGGACACGTTCTACTTCGGCGCGGTGGGCGGCGGGGTCTGGAAGACCGACGACGCGGGACGCTCGTGGATGCCTCTCTTCGACCACGAGTCGGCCGCCTCGATCGGCGCGATCGCGATCGCTCCCTCCGACCCGAACGTGATCTACGCGGGCACGGGTCATCCGGAGCCCCGCTACGACGTCATATCCGGCGACGGCGTCTTCCGGTCCGCCGACGGCGGGCGGACGTGGACGAAGCGCGGCCTCCAGAACACCCGGCACATCGGGCGCATCCGGGTGGATCCCCGAAACCCGAACGTGGTCCTCGTCGCGGCGCTCGGCCACATCTTCGGGCCCAACCGCGAACGGGGCGTCTTCCGCAGCACCGACGGCGGCGCGACCTGGACCCAGGCCCTCTTCGTGGACGAGAACACGGGCGCGGTGGACCTCGCGGCGGATCCGGGCAACCCGGACGTGGTTTACGCGGCGGCCTGGCAGCTCCGCAACTATCCGTGGCTGTCCTACTTCAAACCGAACGTCGGACCGGGCAGCGCCGTCTACAAGTCGACCGACGGCGGAAAGACGTGGAAGCGGCTGACCGGCGGCGGCTGGCCGGCCGGCAACGTCGGCCGGATCGGCCTCGCGGTCTCGCCCGGCGGACGGGTGTGGGCGCTCATCGACGCGCAGGCCGCTCTCGCGTCCCTCGAGCCGGGGCACGCGACCCCTTCGGTCGCCGGCCTCTACCGCTCCGAGGACGGGGGCGCGACGTGGAGCCAGGTGAACGCGACGCCGGGTCTCTCGACCTACTACTTCGGGCGCATCACGCCCGACCCTCGGAACCCGGACGTCCTCTACGTGATGGGACAGTCGATCCGGCGGACACAGGACGGCGGCAAGACGTTCACGATCATCAAGGGCGCGCCGGGCGGAGACGACTACCACCACTTCTGGATCAATCCGAAGCACCCGGAGCGAATGGCGACAGGGGCCGATCAGGGTGCAGTCGTGACCGTCAACGGCGGGAGGACGTGGAGCGACTGGTACAACCAGCCGACCGGCCAGTTCTACCATGTCGAAACGGACGACCGCTTCCCCTACTGGGTGTACAGCGGGCAGCAGGACATGGGCACGATCGGGACCGCCAGCCGCGGCGACGCGGGCGGCCTGACGTTCCGGGACTGGCATCCGGTAGGTGCCGACGAGCGCGGCTGGGACGTGCCGGATCCGTCGGATCCGCAAATCGTTTACGGCACGGGTCTCGGCGGGAGCGTCATCCGGTTCGACGGCCGCACCGGGCAGGGCACCAACATCTCGCCCGTGGTCGAGGGCACCTACGCTCGGAGACCGACCGAAGTGAAAAACCGCTACACCTGGATCACGCCGCTCGCGGTCTCGAAGAAGAAGCCGCACGCGATCTATCACGCGTCGCAGGTTCTCTTCCGCTCGACCGACCGCGGCCAGAGCTGGTCAGTCGTCAGTCCGGACCTGACCGGCGCGGTCGCGGGGACCTCCGGCTGCGACGGCGAGATCACGCTGGCGAACGCCCGGCCGTGTGGATTCGGAGTGATCTACACGATCGCGCTGTCGCCCCGGGACGAAAACGAGATCTGGGTGGGCACCGACAGCGGGCTGGTTCAGCGGACGGGGGACGCGGGGAAGACATGGCAGAACGTGACGCCGAAGAACCTGCCGGCGTGGAGCAAGGTCGCGAGCCTCGACATTTCGGCGCTCGAGCCGGGCACGGTCTATGCCGCGGTCGACTCACACCGGCTGGACGACTTCGCGCCTCACCTGCTGCGGACGCGCGACTCCGGAAAGACGTGGACCGCTATCACGGCCGGGCTGCCCGCCTCGCAGTACGCGACGGTCGTCCGGGCGGATCCGGTCCGCAAGGGACTTCTCTACGCGGGAACGCTCGGCGGAGCGTTCGTCTCCTTCGATGACGGCGCGCTGTGGCTCCCGCTCCAGTCGAACCTTCCCACGGCCTGGGTCGAGGACCTGCAGGTCCACGGCGACGACCTCGTCGCCGCGACCAACGGACGCGCGATCTGGATCCTGGACGGCGTCACCCCGCTGCGCCAGCTCACGCCGTCCGTCGCGGGCGAGGCCGTGCACCTGTTCGCGCCGGCGCCCGCGGTCCGCGTGCGGCGCAACATCAACCACGACACTCCCCTCCCGCCGGAGACCCCCATGGGAAAGAACCCCCCGACCGGCGCGATCCTCGACTACGCGCTCACGCGCGACGCGTCGGGTCCGCTGACGATCGAGATCCTCGACTCGCGCGGCACGGTCGTGCGCAGGTACTCGAGCGCCGACGTGCCGGAGAAGGTCGAGGCAAGAAAGTATTTCGCGGAAGAGTGGTTGAAGCCGTCGCCTCCCCCATCGGCGGCCGCGGGACATCACCGCTTCGTGTGGGACCTGCGCGGCCCGCGTCCGAAGGCCGAGAGCTACGACTATTCGATCGCGGCCATCTGGGGAGAGGACACGCCGGTCGAACCGGAGGGTCCGATCGTCGCGCCGGGAATCTATGCCGTGCGGCTGACTGCCGGAGGCGCGACCGTGACGCAGCCTCTGACGGTCGAGGCCGACCCCCGGATCCCGACGTCGCGGGCCGACCTGGTGCGCCAATACGACCTCGCGACGCGGACAGCCGCGGAAATGGAGCGGACGGCGGACGCGCTCGGAAAGGTGCGCGCCAGGCGGAAAGAAGATCTCGCGAACGCGAAGCTCGAATCGGCCGAGAAAGTCCTCGGTCGCTTGAGCGCTCGTCTGTCCGGCCTCTTTTCGGCGATCGAAAGCGGCGACGCCGCCCCGAGCGTCCAGGCCGTCGCCGAGCTGGCCGACATCCACGCAACCCTGGAAAAAGTTCTGCGGAATCTCGAGACGTCGAACGGTTAATTCGGTCTGCGACTACCCCGGTGCTTCTCTCTCCAGCGGCGGTACTCGTCGCCCTCGATCACCTGCTGATTCGACCAGTGACCCGGGACGTACCGATAGCCGCCGTACTCACGAACGTAGCGCGGTCCGACCCAGCGCGCGTGCCGCTCTTCTGGAACCACCCACCGACCTGGAATCCAGACCCAGTTGTCGCCCTGCCAGTCCCAGGACCCGGCGACCCAGATGGCATCCCGAGTCGTACGCTGCGTGCGGCGCTCCCGGCGGATCCGGGGAGGGCGCTGTCGGCCGATCCGGATCTCGAGACCCGGCAGCGGCGCCAGCGGCGGCAACTGCGCGAAGAGGGGTGCCGTCGAGACGGCGGCCAGACCTGCCAATAAAACCAATCTCACTGTGCGTTTGAACAGGAAACCTCCCATCTCCGGAAAGATCGCGCAAGCCGCGTCCCACTCCAGCCCCGGTTCGACGGGTATCAGCGACTCCGCGCAGAAGCCACATCGGCCAGCAGCTTTTCCAGCACGGCGGGCTCCGAGGGCTTGACGAGGTGGTGATGGAAGCCGGCTTCCGTCGCCCTCCGCACGTCTTCCTCCTGACCCCACCCCGTCATCGCCACGAGTACCGTTTTCTCGGTCTCCGGGGCAGCCCTCAGCCGGCGCGCGAGCTCGTATCCGTCCATGAGCGGCATTCCGATGTCGAGGATCGCCACCTCGGGCCGGAACTCCTTCACGGCCTCGAGAGCGCTGGCGGCATCGTAGGCGACCCGGGTCTGGTGGCCCTGCAAATCGAGAAGCAGCGCGAGCCCGTCCGCGGCATCCACGTTGTCGTCCACGACCAGTACTCGGAGCGCGCTTACCGCCGGGGAAGGCTCCGCGCCTTCCACCCGCGGGGCGTTTGCGGGCGGGACGTGACTCACGTCAGCGACCGGCAGCCGGATGACGAATTCGCTTCCCAGTCCGAGTCCCGCACTGAACGCATCGACGGCCCCGCCGTGAAGCTCGATGAGCCGCCGGGCGAGCGTGAGACCGATCCCGACGCCGCCGGCAGAGACCCCGTTCCTCCGATCCCCCTGCACGAACAGGTCGAAGACGTGGGGAACCATGACCGCGTCGATCCCGATCCCGGAGTCGTGGACCCGGATGACTGCGTGCTCGCCGACGCGCGCCGCGGTCAACTCGATGCGGCCACCCGGGTCGGTGTACTTCGCGGCATTGTTGAGAAGGTTGGTCAGCGCCTGTGCGAGCCGGACGGGATCGCCGTCGACCCATACCTCTTCGCCCGGGGTCTCGACCGTGAGCCGATGCCCTCGATCCGAGATGAGCGGTTGCGAGGTCTCGACCGCGGAGCGAAGGATGGCGGAGAGACCAACGAGCTCCCGGCGCAGATCGATGCGACCCTGCCGGATCCGGGAGACGTCCAGGAGATCGTCGAGTAGGCGCGTCATGTTCCTGAGCTGCCGCTCCGCGATCTCGCGGGCGCGAACTGTCGCGTCCGGGGAGACACCCGGCTGCATCATCACCTGCAGGGCGCTCTGGATCGGCGCCAGCGGGTTCCTCAGCTCGTGCGCGAGGATCGCGAGGAACTGGTCTTTCTGGCGGTCGACCTCCAGCATCGCTTCGAGGTTGCGCCGATCGGTCATGTCCCGCGTCACCTTGGCGAACCCGCGCGGGTTCCCCTTCGAGTCGCGCAAAGCGGTGATCACGACGTTCGCCCAGAACCTCGATCCGTCCTTCCGCAACCGCCAGCCTTCGTCCTCCACCCGGCCGTGCTCGGTGGCCATTCGAAGCTCCCATTCCGGCTTGCCCTGGAGAATCGCTTCCCGGGTATAGAAGGTCGAGAAGTGGCGGCCGATGATCTCCGACGCCGAATAGCCTTTCAGGATCTGGGCGGCGCGGTTCCAGCTTGCGACTTTTCCCTCCGAGTCCAGCAGGAAGATCGCGTAATCCTGGACTCCGTCCACCAGCAGGCGGAAACGCTCCTCGCTCTCGCGCAGCGCTTCCTCCGCCAGGCGGCGTTCCGTCAGGTCCCGCGTGATTTTGAGGAACCCGCGCACCGACCCGTCGTTGGCGCGGATTGCGGAGATGACGACGCTCGCCCAGAACTGAGTCCCGTCCTTGCGGAGGCGCCAGCCCTCGGTCGAAAACCGGCCGGTCTCCGTCGCCACCGACAGCTCGTACTGGGGCCAGGCCTGTTCGACGGACTCCGGCGGGTAGAAAACGGAAAAGTTCCTGCCGATGATGTCGCCGGGGGCGTACCCCTTCATTCGCTCGGCGCCCAGGTTCCAGGTCGTCACGGTCCCGCTCGGGTCGAGCAGAAAGATGGCGTAGTCCTCGACGCCGCTGACCAGCTGCCGGAAACGCTCTTCGCTGTCGGCGAGGGCGCTCCGGCTCCGCGTGCGGGATTGGTCGAGGTCGTCGATCTCGTCCGTCATCGCAGGTCGCGTCCGCCGTCGATCACGGCGCCCGTCCTCGCCCTACTTTCCAAAGAGCAGAAGCACGAACGAGCCGGGTACCATGACCGGCCGGGGGCGCGGCTCTCCCGGAGTCGGCGAGGGAGGCGGGCCGAATTCCGCGGCGGCGAGGAAGACGCGGCCCGTCTTCCCGTCGAGAGCCATCGTGCGGGCACTGCGCTGCGTCTCGACCTTCTGAACCACGGAGAGCCGGTCGGGTGCATCCTGGTGCGCCACAGTCATCGTGCCGTCGCCGCAGGAGGCGAACGCCAGGCCGGTTGCGGGATCGAACGCATTCGCGTCGACCCCCTCGCCGATCGGGACCGTCGTGACGACACGGCCGTTCCCGGCGTCGACGACCGCCATCATCTTGTTGGCGCAGCCGACGAAGAGCCGCTGGTGTTTCGCGTCGAAGGCCATGCCCGACGGCTCCTCGCAGGGAGCGAGCGGCCACCGCTGCTCGACCGAAAGTTTTCGGGAATCCAGGACTTCGATCTCGCTCTTGTCCTCGATGTTGACGAAAATCCGGCCGGTCCCCTCGGCAATGGCGAACTCGGGCTTGCCGTCGAGCTTGACCGTTCCCGCCACCGTGCTCGTGGCGGCGTCGATCGCGGTCGCGTTCGCGCCGCGGCCGTTGAACGTGAAGACGCGCCGCGACGCGGAGTCGTAGAGGATGGCGTCCGGGTTATCGCCCGTCGTCTTGACCTCGGAAATGGTCTTGAGGCTCTTCAGCTCGAAGACGGTGACGCTCGATGACCGCCCGTTGCTCGTGAACCCCCGGTCGATCCCGGGCACCAGTGCCACCCCGTGCACTCCGGCCGTATTCGGGATCTCGCCAACGGGCGCGCCGGTGTCGGCGTCGAAAACGAGCACGTGCCTCGACCGCGACACGTAGAGACGCCGGGCCGCGCTGTCCACGGTCAGATAGTCCCAGCCCCCCTCGCCACCGACCGCCATCTTTTTCACGAGGTGGTAGGCGGGGGTCGGGACCGGCGGCTTCGCGGCCGCCGCCGAAAGAGTGAGCAGGAACGCCGCCGCGAACACCATTACTTACCTCGATGCGATCGGCCGGGCCGATCCTTCAGGAAGTTAGCCGAGACGAAAGCCCCGAGCTCCGCGCCCGAGGAAAGTCCCGCCTCGTTGGCGGAAAGGAAGTGTATGCCACCGTAGATCCGGCTGATGCCGGCCTCCTGCGCGGCCGCGGAGAACGAGGAGAAACTGCGGACGACGCCGGGCAGGCCTTCCGACGCGGTCACGAAGGGAATGTCTCCCCGAAGAACGCGGCCAGTGGCGCCGCGGCCGCCGCGCTGAAGGTGCTGTGCCCCGACGTGTATTCCGGAAACGGCGGAGTCACGAGCAGCGGCGTCCAGCCGGCATCCTTCTCGGTTTCGACCACCGGATCCAGGTCGGCGTTGCGGATCGCCGTGATCGGCCGCCAGAACTCGACCCGGTACTTGCAATCCCAGGGACGATCGCCGCGTCGGCTTCCGCGATGTTCAGGAGCGCGAACAGGCGGGCATTTTCCTCGAGCGTCGTCCCGCGCCGCCCGGCGACGTCCTGCGCGATGACGTTCCAATGTCCGGGCGGGGTGACCGTCCCGGCGCCGTCCGCCCAGAAGCGCGCGATCGCGGTCTGCTCGAACGAGCGGGTCGTGCTGGACACGGAGCCCATGTCCTTTGTCAGGTTGTAATCGCTGATCCACCGCGGGCTGTCGAGCTCGGGCGGAGCCGACTGGGCGACGGCGTGTGGCGGGCGGAACTCCCGGAAACGGCTGCATATTCGGGACCACCCGTTTGATCGGGGAGGGGTTAACGCTCTCGCGGCCGACGCGCTGAGCTCGTACGAGAAGTCGGGCCGGTAGACGCCTTCTGGTACTTCCAGTTCCGGGGCCTGCCGTCGGCCATCCATTCCAGGGCGGTGTCCAGGCGTTTGCGGCGCGTGTCGTCCGTCTTCGCTTCCGTGATCCACTCGAGGTACTCCCTCTTGTAGCTCGGGCGGAATCCGTCGTAGGTCGCGCGCGCCTTTGCGTTCTTCTTCAGTGCCGCCGCGAGGTCCGCGGGCATCGGGATGTCTTTCTTCTCGTGCTTGAGCGGCCGCGGGACCTTGACCTTCTGATCGTTCAACTCCACCGCCTTGCGGACGTAGCCCGCCAGGACTTCGGGCTTCGGCAGGTCGGAGATCTTCGTGATGCACCCGAACTGTCCCATCGCTTCCTTGCTGCCCGGAACGATCTGCGAGCCCTTCCAGAAACCGAACGCGCAATGCGCCTTGAACGCCGCCATACCCGCGAGCGGGCCCTTGTAGTCGAAGTGCGGCATGCTCCACTTCACCGTCTCCTCCACGTCCGGGCACCCGGCGTGGATCACCTTGCGGAGATGCCGGAGGATCGGCTTCGCGAAGTCCGCGGCCTTCTCGATGTACGCGTCGATTCGAGGGTCCTTCTTTCCCATCGTCAAAATCCTTTCGGCGCGGTCAGGCTACCCCCGAAATACTCTGGAACAACGGAGTTTGTCGCGCGAAAGCGGCTGGTGGGCTCTCGTTTGAAATTCTCAGCCGGCGGTCGCGGAGCGACCGCCGCGGCGCAAGCCCGATCCCTTGGCGGTAGGCGTCCTCCCCATGGTCGGCGGCCTGGAGATTGCACCTTCCCGTGGGTCAAGGAGACTAAATGAAAAGATTCAACCTGCCGGCACCGTCATTCTTTTTCATCGTCGCGACACGCGCGCTCCTCGGGGCCGGCGTCGGTATTCTCGTTTCCGACAAGCTCCCGCGGAAGAGCAGAAAGACGGTCGGCGCGACGCTGGTCGGGATCGGCGCGCTGACGACGATACCGGCCCTGGTCGCTCTCTTTGGCCGGGGGTCGGACCCCTACCCGAATCGGATCGTCGCGTAGGACTACTTCGCGGGAGCTGCCCGCTCGATTTTCTCGATCTGGATCCCGCGGATCCACGTCGAAACCGAACCGGACCTGACCGTCGAAGATCCGCAGGTCGGCGAGGCCGTCCTGCGGTGCGCCCAGGAGATCGTCACGAACGCCATGCGGCACGCGCGCGCCGAGAACCTGTGGCTCGACGTGCGGCGGAGCAACGGAGCGATCGAGATCCGGGGGCATGACGACGGCCGCGGGGCCTCCGGCGTCGAATCGGGCAACGGCCTCGCGGGGATGCGGGAACGCTGCGAGCAGCGCGGCGGCACGCTGTCCGTCGAGACGGCGCCGGGCCGGGGCTTCGCGATCACGGCCGTGCTGCCTCTGCGGGGGTCCGCGTGATCCGTGTCTTCCTCGTCGAGGACCAGGCGCTCGTGCGCGAGGGGATCCAGAGTCTCCTCGGCTTCGACCCCGGGATCACGGTCGTCGGCACCGCGGCGGACGGCGAGGAGGCGCTGGCGTCCATTCCCGGCGCGGCGGCCGACGTGGTCCTGCTCGACATGCGGCTGCCCCACCTGTCGGGCCTCGAGGTCCTCCGGCGGCTCTCCGAACGAGGTGAGCTGCCCCGACGATCATCGTGACGACCTTCGACGACGACGAGATCGTCCTCGAGGGGCTGCGGGCCGGCGCGCGCGGCTACCTGCTCAAGGACGTCTCGCTGTCCGAGCTCGTGGACGCGATCCGCACCGTCGCGGCCGGCGGAACCGCGGTGAAGCGATCGTTTCGGCGCGCGTGGTGAAGGGTCTCGAGGGCGCGACGAACCGCTTCCCGCACCTCGCGCCCCCGGACCGCCTGACCGAGCGAGGTGGAGGTGCTGCGCCTGATGACGGGGGGCTACAGCAACCGCGAGATCGGGCGGGCCCTCCAGGTCACCGAGGGGACCGTGAAGAACCACGTGTCGAGCATCCTGTCGAAGCTGGGCGTGCGCGACCGGACGCGCGCCGTGCTGCAGGGCGTGCGGGCCGGGTATCTGTAGTACTTCAGCTTTGGGGTCAACGCTGCATTCCTGCATTCAGGCGTCGAGCTCCAATGCACGAACGCAGCGTTGACCCCGGACCCCCGAAGGATTCGCGCTAGCCTTGCATCCAAAGGACAGAAGGGTGATCCGCGATCCAACTCTCGCTCCGCAGCCCGACGCCCAGGAACGGGAGCTGGTCACGTGCTTGCGGGCCGGCGACGAGCGTGCCTTCGAGACGTTCGCCGCCCACTACATCGCGGGGTTGTATCGCTTCGCTCTCCGGCGGCTGGACAACGACCGGGAGCTGACGAGGGAAATCGTGCAGTCGACGGTCTGCAAGGTCATCGAGAAGCTCGACACCTACCGGGCGGAGGCTCCGCTGTTCACCTGGCTGTGCGCCTGCTGTCGCAACGAGATCGCGGCCCACTTCCGGCGCGCCGGCCGGCGCCCGAAGGAAGTCGCGCTGGTGGACGACTTCGCCGAGGAAAGCCCGGAAAATCCGGACTCGACCGAGCTGGTGCACGCCGCCCTCGACCGCCTCCCGGCCACCTACGCGCGCGCGATGGAGTGGAGGTATCTCGACGGCCTCGACGTGCCCGCGGTCGCGCAGCGGCTCGGTCTGTCGTACAAGGCCGCGGAGTCCCTTCTCTCGCGGGCCCGGGCTACTTTTCGCGAAGCCTACGACCAACTCACCGCCCCCCCGCCGGCCGCAGCGCCCGCGAAAAAGGCCGCGCGGTGAGCGAAAACTCGCGCGGCGATCCCGAAGAGGACGCCGTCCGGAAACTTCTGGGCGACGCGGGTCCCCGGCCCGCTCTCCCGGAAAAGGACTTGCGCGCGATCCGGGACACCGCCCGCGCGGAGTGGTCCCGTCGCTACGTCCTGGCGCCGGAGCACCGGAGCCCTCTCCGGTCCTGGCTTCCTCTGGCCGCCGCGCTTCTCGCCGGAGCGGTCGGCCTCGCGTGGTGGATGCGTTCCCGGCCCGTCGGCGCGGCGCCGACCGTCGCCTCCGTCGAGCGGGTGACCGGCAGCGCGCCGTGGAAGGTCGGAAGCCCCGTGGTTGCCGGATCCGAGCTCGACACCGGCGCCGCAACGACGGGCCGGCTCACGCTCCGCATGCGCGGAGGCGCCTCGGTGCGCCTCGACGCCGCGACGCACATCCGTCTCGCGTCCGCCACGATGGTCGAGGTCGAACGCGGAGCCGTCTACGTCGACACCGGGGCGGCCCAGGGTCGAGCCAACGATGTCGCGGTGCGTGCCGCCAGCGTACTGTTCCGCCCCGCCGGCACTCAGTTCCAGGTGCGCGTCGGCGGTCGGGACGTGAAGCTCCAGGTGCGGGAGGGACGCGTCGCGGTGGACCACGGAACCCGGTCGATCGTCGCGGCCGCCGGCGAAGAAGTCGTGGTGAGCAGCGACGGCCGCGTCGTCCGCGGGCCCGGGACGGTCTCCGGCGCCGACTGGGCCTGGGTGGGCGAAAGCGCCCCGGTTTTCGCGATCGAAGGCGTGAGGCTGCGCGAGTTCCTGGGCTGGATCGGGCGCGAGACCGGCCTTCGGATCGAGCTCGCCGACCGGGAGGCCGCAGCGGTCGCGGATTCCTGCGTCCTGCACGGCTCGATCGAACAACTCTCGCTCGCCGACGCGCCGGGCGTGGTGCTCTCCAGCTGCGGGCTCGATCACCGCGTCTCGAACGGAACACTCGTCGTCTTCCGGGCGAGGAAAGAGCCGTAGCCGGCCTGCGCTAGAACTCCAGCGAGAATCCGACCGAAGCGAAGAACCCGGGCCAGCGCTCTTTCTTCAGAACGACCGCCCCGGCGGCGTCGTCGACTTCGAGGTCGAAGCCGGCGACGTTCCTCTTTCCGTAGAGGTTCTGCACGTCGCCGAAGACGGTCAGAGAGCCGAAGCGAATCGGCCACCTGCGGCTCACCCGGGCGTCCAGCCGGTGATAGTTCGGGAGACGTTCGCTGTTTCGCGGCCCGATGACCGCCGCGACCGCGCCGTCGGTTCCGGCGGCCGACAGTCCGGTGGTCGGCCAGCCGGTGTGAAAACGCCAGGCGAGGTTGGCGTCCCAGCCCCGGCCCAGGCTGTAGTTGAGGTCGACGTTGACCGTGTGCCGCTGGTCGATCGAGCGCGGGACCTCCTCCCCCGCGATCTTTTCCTCGCTGCGGGCGAGCGCGTAGTTGATCCACCAGCCGAGCCGACGTCCGACGCGACCCTGGAAAAACAGCTCGACGCCCTCGGCGAACGCGCTCTCCGGCTCCACGCGAATCCTCGCGGGCTCCCCCTCCGGGAAGCGCTCGAACGCCTCGAACAGGCTCTCGTAGCGGGGCCGCGGGTTGCGGACGTCCCGGCGATAGACCTCGGCGCGCAGCGCCGTCAGCGGTCCCGACGTCCCGTCTCCGAAAACGTGCTCGAACCCGGCCACCCACTGCTCGGACTTCTCCGCCGGGTAGAACCGGCCGTCCCCGTCTTCCACCGCGAGCTCGTAGACCCGTTGGGTCTGGTTGTAGAGACCCCAGCCCAGCCGGACGACGCTCGCGCGTCCGACGCCCCAGGCGAGACTGGCGCGCGGGCTCCACAGGCTGTCGCCGGTCAACGTGTGCCGATCGAAGCGCGCCCCGAGCTCGAGCGTCAGGTCGGCCGCCGGTCGGTAGCGGTCGGAGAGGAACGCTCCCAGGTAGTCGTCGCGGAAATCCTGTCGGAGAACGAAGGAGGAGTCCCGTTCCTGCCCCAGTACGCGCGCGAGCGCCTCATCGAACCCATGAGACCCGGCGTAGTCGTAGCGGGCGTCGAATCGGCGAACCTCGAAGCCGGCCGTCACGAAGTTCTGGAGCCCGGCCTGCAGGTTCCACGACTCCAGGAAGCCGCCGACGTCCAGGTCCCGCTGGTCCCGGACGTCGAACTGCTTGTCCTCCTGGGCCTCGAGACCCTGGCGATCCCGGTTGACGTGGCTCACGGACGCTGCGCTGTCCACGAAGAGTTGCTGGTTCAGGACAGCCTGGTGGGTGAGCCAGATGTACGAGTTGTCGTAGGTCGTGTCGAGGCGGGTGAGGTCGCTGCCGCTTTTCTGGACGAAGTCGAGCTCGTCGTCCGACTGGAGCACGTTCAACCGCAACGACTGGCTCCGGTTGAGTTGATAGTCCGCCTTGCCGAAGAGGTCCCAGAAGACGGGATGCTCCTCGCCGAAGATCCGCCCCGCGAGGTCGGTGGTCCCTCCGCGCGCCGACACCATCCACCAGGCACGCTCGCCGAACGTCCCGTTCCCCTCGAGCTGGGCGCTCAACGTGGAAACGGACAGGCGGAGCTGCCGCGGCCGGGTGGGGGTGATCGTCGAGAGGTCGAGGATGCCTCCCATGCGGTCGCCGTAGCTCGACGGAAACGCCCCGGTAGTCAGATCCGCGTTGGCGAGGTTCGACGCCGCGACCACGCTGAAGGCGTTGTCGAATTCCTTCAGGTGATACGCCTCGTACAGCTCCTGGCCGTCCAAGAGCAGGAGAACCTCGTCCGTCCCGCCGCCGCGCACGTGGAACTGCGCGGAGACGTCGTTGGACGCCGTTCCGGGCAGAAGGCTCACAGCGCGAAAGACGTCTCCGCCGAGGTGCGGCAGGCGAAGGATCTCCTCCCGGTTCAGCGCGAGCGGCGCGGCCGGCTCGTCCTGCAGGAGAGAGATCCGGCTCGGATGGACGACCACCTCCTCGCGGGTGAGCGGCGCGGGCTGGAGAACGAACGCGACGTCCACGGGAGTCCCGGGCACGACGGCGACGCCGGCGCGCTCTCCGACGACGAAGCCGGGACGGCGGGCCTGCAGGGTGTAGACGCCGGCCGCCAGCCCCTCGATCGCGAAGCGGCCGTCCGCACCGGTGACCGTCTCGACCCCGCGCCCGACGACCGCGATCGTCACGCCCGGCAGCGGATCGAGCGCGCGCCGGGAGCGGACCGAGCCCTGCACGATCGAGCGCTCCGGATTCGCGGACGCCGGGCCCTGCGCCGGCGCGATCACGACGAGGATCCCGGCCGGTCCCTCTTCGACGGCGAGGCCGTGCGGCGCCAGGAGCTCGTCCAGGATCGAGCGGGGATCGCGCGACGCCGGGGTCGACCGGACGGTCATTTCCGGGCGGACCACGAAGCTGCTGAAAACGAGCTTCAGCCCGCGCTTCTCGAGCGCGAGGAGCGCGCTCGTCAAAGGAGTACCGACCCGGAAATCGGTCGCCTGCGCCAGCCCGGGCTCGGTCCGAAGGATCGAAAGCACGAAACAAAGAACGACCGGCAAAGTGGCGAAGGATCGGCCGCCCTTCGGCATCCAAGAACGATAACAGGCGTAGATGAAGAAAGTCCTCCTCCTCACGGCTCTCCTTCTCACAACCGCATGCGCTACGACCCGTGCGGTTCCGGCCTCTCTCCAGCCGGCGCGTCCAGTGGCGCCGGCGGAACTCTCGGCGCCGGCCGACAGGCCCGCTCCGGCGCTCTCGCTCTTCCCGGACCTCAAAGGGGATGCCGTTCACATTGCGACGGCCCCTTTCCACTGGGAGAGGTCCGACTGGGCGAAATTCGGTCTCGGACTGGCAGCGATCGGCGGAGCGGTGCTCCTCGACCAGGAACTCCGAAACGTCGTGGACCGCAACTCCGGCGGGAGCGTGCTGAGGGTCGCGAAAGCGGTCGCGCCTTTCGGCGCCGAGTATTCGTTCGGAGTCCTGGGCGCGTTCTTTCTGTCCGGGGAGGTCCTGAAGAACCAGAAAGCCCTGTCCGTGGCGGAGGACGGGCTCGCCTCCAGCCTCATTGCGGCCGGCGTGATCTCGCCGATTCTGAAGGTCACGATCAGCCGGCAGCGGCCGAACCTGGCCGAATCGACGTTCGACCGGGACCACGGAGGGAGGAGCTTTCCGTCGGGCCACGCGACGCAGGCGTTCGCGGTCGCGTCGGTGATCGCCGCGCACTACGACTCGCCGTGGGTCAAGGTCGCCGCGTACGGGCTCGCGGGGCTCGTGGGCCTCGCGCGGATGGAGCAGGGCGTGCACTACGCCTCCGACGTTCTCGCGGGCGCGCTCATCGGCACGGCGGTTGGGAACGCCGTGGTCCGGTTCAACGAGAGTAAACGGCTGAACATCTCGTTCGCGCCGTCCATGAACCCCCGTTCCCGCGGCGCCGCCGTGATGCTCTCGCTGCGATGAAACGCGCAGTCGGGAGGGGGGCGCTCCTGGTCCTCCTGGGCATGCCGTGTGCCGTCACCGCCCGGGGAGAGGAAGATGATCTGCCCGTGGACCTGAGAGCCCGGGGCACGGGGATCCCGGCATCCCAGACCGGCATTTACATCCGAAAAGGCGAGCTCCTCGTCTACCCGTTCTTCGAGTACAACTTCGATCACAACCGCGAGTACCAACCCGAGCAGTTCGGCGTCGGACCGGACGTGGACTTCCGCGGCAAGTACCGGTCATCGGAGTTCGACCTCTTCGTCGGTTACGGTGTGACCGACTGGCTCGCTCTCGAGCTCGAGGCGTCCTCGATCAATTCGCCTTTCCCCACCACCGCAACCATTAGTAGGAAAGGAGCAGAAATGAGATCTGCGCGAATGAGAACCGGCAAGGGACTCGCCGCCGCTGTTGCGATGGCTTTCGCGCTCACGGGGGTCAGTCGGGGTGAAAACTTCTGTTCCCGAACCGCCAGCGCCCTCTTCGATGCCTGCAAGGCCGGGGTCATCGACGACGCACTGGTACAGAAGGCGATCTGCCTCAACGTCTCGGACGCGACGGATCGGAACGCGTGCTCCGCCGAGGCGACTGACGCGCGCGACGAGGCCAACCAGCTCTGCCGGGATCAGCGCGCCTGGCGTCTCGCGGCCTGCAAGTCCGTCGGAGAAGGCCGGTACGACCCCGACTTCGCGCCCGCTCTCTTCGACGATCCGCGAAACCCGACGAACCCGAACCGCTACTTCCCGCTCCAGGTCGGCCACCGTTGGGAATTCCGGGGCGGAAACGAGGTCGACGTAGTAGAGGTCGTCAACGAAACGAAGCTCATCGCCGGCGTGAATTGCATCGTCGTTCGAGACTTGGTCTCACGAGATGGCGACCTCGCCGAGGCCACGGACGACTGGTACGCCCCCGCGAAGAACGGGAACACCTGGTATTTCGGCGAGGAGGTCAAGGACCTCGAAACCTTCGCAGGCGACGACCCCAGGAGACCGGAGCTCGTGAGCATCGACGGCTCCTTCAAGGCCGGGCGCAGCCGCGACAAGCCGGGGATCATCTCCCTCGCCTCTCCAACGAAGGGCGCCGTCTACTTCGAGGAGTTCTCACTGGGCAACGCCGAGGACGTGACCGAAATTCTGTCCGTCAACTACGGCTTCGGCGGCAACTCCGATCTGGATCAGTCCGTTCCGCAGCAGCTGGCGGAGCGACTCTGCTCGCACGACTGCGTCGTCACGAAGAACTTTTCGCTGCTCGAGCCGGACCTCTTTGCGCGGAAGTACTCTGCCCCGGGAATCGGGGTCTTCCTCGAAATCGAGTCGACCGGAGAGGTCATCCAGCTCGTCGATTGCAACTTCGACTCGAGGTGCGTGAACCTGCCGCAGCCGTAGGAGAGGGTCAGGGTCTTCACTTGCCACATTGAGGGGTCGAGATCGGGTGAAGCCGCGTTCAGGAACCGCAGCTCGGTCCCGCGGCGGCGCCTTTCGCGGGGAGGGCGACGTCGAAGTCGACGTCCCACGAGTAGGGCCGCTCGCCCTCCTTCTTCGCCCCGGTGATCTTGCCGGAGAGTCGGCCGCCGCTCTTCAAGTCGCCGGAGAGCTTCTCGATTTTCAAGTTCGCCTGGTCCGCTGGCAGATGGAACACGAACGATTGCCAGGCGCCGGGGGTCGACTCGTTCGCCACGATCTCGACCGACTGGACCGCGGCAGCGGCCGGCTTCGCCTTTCCGCCCCCCGGGCAGAAGGCGAGACTCAGCATGGTGCGCATGCGATTGTCCGCGTACGTGGTCTTCGCGTCGGAATTGAGCTGGAACGTCGAGAGCTCTTCCGCGGAGATCGGGGCGTCGGTAAACCAGAGCGTTACGCCACTGTCGTCGTACAACGCGGCCGCGCAGTTCTTCAGCATCACCGACTTCCCCGCGATGTTCGCCTTCGCGACGCACTTGTCGGCGGC
>JBBQKV010000055.1:0-16944 GCA_038327245.1 Acidobacteriota bacterium | reverse complement strand
GCCGCGCGGATGTGAACGCTCGCCGAGTGAGAACCCGAGGAGAGCGTCCAGAAGTGGAGGTCGTGGCACTGTTCGACACCGGGCAGCTCCAGGATCTCGGTGCGGAGGCGATCCACGTCGATCTCGACCGGCGTTCCCTCGAGGAGGATGTGCGCCGACTGGCGAAGGAGGTTCACGGCGCGGGGGAACACGAGCACGGCGATGAGCCCCGAGACCAGCGGGTCGAGCCACGTCCAGCCGGTCCTCGCGATCCCGAAGCCGGCGGCCAGGACCCCGAGGGATCCGGCCGAGTCCATGAGGACCTCGAGGTACGCCGCGCGAACGTTCAGGTTGTTCCGGCGGTCCGGAGCGAGGATCGCGAGCGAGATCAGATTGGCCGCGAGCCCCAGGAGGGCCACCGGGATCATGACGGAGAGCCGGATCTCCGCGGGGTCGCGGAAGCGCCGCAGCGTCTCGAAGAGAAGCCAGCCGCAGACGAGCAGGAGAAGCTGGGCGTTGACGAAGGCGGCCAGCACCTCCGCGCGGGCGAGCCCGAAGGTGTGCCGGCTCGTGGGGGCTCGGCCGGCAAGCATGGTCGCGGCGTAGGCGAGCGTCAGCGCCGCCACGTCGGCGAGCATGTGGTTCGCGTCCGCTACGAGCGAGAGGCTCCGGGAGACAAATCCTCCGACGACCTCGAGAACGAGAACGACGAGCGTGACGGCGAGAGCCGCGCGGAGCCGTGCCTTGCGCGACCGGGGGTGAGGCGCGATCGGGACCGCGGCGACGCTCGCTACCCGGGCCACCCGACGGTCTTGTGCAAAGGCCTTACCTCCTGGAGTTTCGACGCCCCGTCCGGATTATAGGTGTCGGCCGGGGTTCCCGACCGGCCCGCGGACGGCGTGCTATTTTCGCCGTGGGCCCCATCGTCTAGTGGTTAGGACACGGCTCTTTCAAGGCCGCGGCACGGGTTCGAGTCCCGTTGGGGCCACCAGCAGCAACGCTCGGTTCGACACTCTCACGCCCGCCAAGGCTTCCGCCGCCAGGGAAGCGCGCTCAGCGCGCGGGCCGCAGTATCATCCGCACGGAATCGAGCAGCTCCGGGATCCGGAACGGCTTCGCGACGAAACGATCCGCGCCCGCCTCGAACACGTTCTGCAGGCGCGCCCGCGTCACGTCTCCGGTCAACGCGATGATCCGCAGGCGCTGCAGTCCCGGTTCGCTGCGGATCCGGCGAATGACCTCGACGCCGTCGATTCCGGGCATCATCATGTCGAGGAGCAGGAGGTCCGGCCGGTGTCTGCGGGCGGCCTCGAGGCCCTCCTCTCCGCCCGCCGCGCTCAAGACCTCGAAGCCCTCTTCCTCGAGGAGCTCCGTCAAGGCCTCCCGCGAAGTCGAGTCGTCGTCGATGAGCAGCACGGAAGCGCCGTTGGTCAGGAGGTCCCTGGGCCTCGCATCGTCCTCGAGCCGCTCCCCGTCGCCTGGAGCCGTCGCGAGGACTCGAGCGGCGGGGAGGGTGGCCGTGAAGAGGGACCCCACCCCGATCTGGCTCTCCACCCGGAGAGTGCCTCCCAGTGCATGCATGATGCGGCGGGATATCGCCAGTCCGAGACCGCTGCCCTTGCTCCGATCCCGCTCGTCGTTCTGAACCTGGAAGAACTCGCTGAACACGGCCGACAGGTGCTCCGGTGGAATCCCCGGGCCCGTGTCTCGCACGCCGATCTGAAGATCCCCGTCGGACGTTCGCGAGACCTCGATCCTGACGAAGCCGCGCGTCGTGAACTTGACTGCGTTGCTGACCAGGTTCATGAGAACGCGGCTGAACTCCGTACGATCCCCGTGGATGCCGGGCGGGGTGACGTCCCACCGAACGCGGAGCCGGAGATCCTTTTCGCGGGCCGCCGCCGCGCACGTCTCCAGGGTCTCCTCGATCACGCCGGACAGAGCGAAATCCTCCTCGCGGAGCTTCTTCTGCCCGGAGTCGAAGCTCCCGATCTCGAGGAGGTCGGACAGGAGGTCGGCGAAAGAGGACGATGCCGTTTCGAGCCTCCGGCACCGTTCGAGGAGCCGGTTCGGTTCTGCCGCTCCCATGTGCTCGGTCTCCTTCCGGATGAGCGAAGAGAGCAGCGTGATCGCGTTCGCGGGAGTCCGGAGGTCGTGGCTCACCGCCGAGAGGAACCGGCTCTTCTGTGCGCTCGCGTCCCGCATTTCGGCGTAGAGCCGCGCGTTCTCGACGGCCAGTCCGGCGCGCCGCCCCACTTCCTCGGCCAGCGCCAGATCCTGCGCGCTATACCGGGACGATGTCTTCGTCCGGGCCAGCAGCATCGCTCCGAGCACCCGGTTTCCGGCTCGGAGCGGAACGCAGAGGTAGCTCTGGACGAAGTTCCGGAGAATCTGCGCGTGCTCCGCATCCCACGCGACTCGACTGACCATTTGCTCGGAGACCTCCGGCACGAGCTCGGACTCACCGGTTCGAAGGACCTTGTAGACGCCGTGGGGTGAATTCGGGTTCGGCGGATATCGCTCCAGGACCTCGTCGTCCGTTCGGTCCGCCGCGGCGGTAGCCACCCGCACCGGCGTTCCCTGCCGATCGACGACGTCGAACACGCACCAGTCGCCCAATTCCGGCACGGCACGGCGGGCGAGTTTCGCGAGCGTGGTCTCGGAGTCGAGCGAGGACCCGAGGATGGCGCTCGCTTCCGCCAGGAAGCGGTGCTCGTCGTCGACCCTCTTTCGTTCGGTCACGTCGTTCGCCAGGATCAACCGGAGTCGGCGCTCGCCGAGGACGAGGTCCCGCCCGGTGACCTCGACCCACAGGAAGCTCCCGTCCTTCCGACGGTGCCGCCGCAGCCCCGCGTTCCACGGCTCGATCCCGTTCGAGGGATCCCAGTGGAAGTCGACCAGGGCGGCCAGCTCTTCGGGCGCGAGAATGTCGCGCACCGTCATCTGCAGGAACTCCTCGCGCGAGTAGCCGTACTGGCGGACTGCCGCGTCGTTGACCGAGGCGAAGGCCAGCGTCTCCGGATCGCGCAACCACATGGCGACCGGGTTGACGTCGAAGAGGGCGCGATAGCTCTCCTCCCGATCCCGGAACTCCTGCTCGGCGTTCTTGCGTTCGATGAACTGGCCGATCCGGCTGCCGAGATCCTCGAGCACCTTTATCAGTTCCGCGTCAGGAGGCCTCTTTTCGCGGCTGAAGAACTCGATGACACCGATGACCTCTCCCCGACTCTCGATCGGAAATCCGCACGCCGCATGAATTCCGTGGTCGGAGGCCGCGCTGGAGCGCGGAAAGTTCGGATCCTCGAGGACGCTGGAAATCCACGTGGGCTTCCCGCTCGCCCAGATCCGGCCCGGCATGCCGACACCCTGCGAGAACTCCCGGTCGCGGCTGATCCTTTCGAACGAGGCGAAGTCCACGGTCGGCTCGCGCCAGACGGTGGCGCAGCGAAGCTGATTCGCGGCGCGGTCCACCATCCAGATCGCCCCGATGTCCCAGCCCAGGGTCTCGCAGATCGCCTGGAGCAGGCGGGGGAAGGCGTCCGGGAGGGTCGCGGTCTCCGCGAGGACCCGAGTCACGGCGAACTGCATGCGCTGCCGGAACTCGGCCGATCTCAACTCCGTCACGTCGCGCGTGAAGCAGCGCGTGTGGACGAACTTCCGGTCCTTGAAGTAGACGCTGGAGTCAATGCGTACGTGCTTGATCGAACCGTCCTTGCAGCGCAGCCGAGCTTCGTATCCGGTAATCCTCTCCCCGCGCGCCAGGCGCTGGAGGATGTCCTCGATCACGGGAGCGTCCACGTGGAATTCGGCGATGTGGTGCCCGACGTACTGGTCGCGCTCGTAACCCATCATCTCGAGCTCGGCCCCGTTGACGCGCAGGATGATCCCGTCCGGGCCAACCCAGTGAAGGCCCACGGAAGCGTTTTCGAAGAAGTCGGCGAGCTGCTGTTCGCTTTCCCGCAGAGCCGACTCCATCTCGCGGCGGTCGGGCGCCTCGACCGGAGACCGGCGGGAGGTCTTTCGCGAACTCATTTCCGGGCGTCCACTCGCCCCCGGGTTGCCATGGGAACGCGCGGGCCGACCGTTCGTGGGAAATCGCGCAACAGTTTTCTCGAGGTCGAAGGACGCGATGCAAGACTCGCGCCCGCGAAACCTCCCGGGAAACCTACTGTTTCGGTTCGGAGACCTTGATCCAGTTGGCCCACGTCACTCCGCCCGCAGCGCGCGGGTCATGAGCTGGACGACCCCCTCCCGCGCGTCGAGGCCTTCGTACAGTACCTGAACGACGACCTCCGAAATGGGAGCGTCCACGCCGGCCCGCCGCGCGATCGTCGGAACCGCGAGACACGTGCGCGCGCCTTCGGCGACCTCCGGCATCCGAACGAGGACATCCGCGAGCCGGCCGCCGCGTCCGATCTCCTCGCCCAGGTGACGGTTTCGCGACTGTTTGCCCGTCGCCGTGAGCATCAGATCGCCGATCCCGGCGAGCCCGTGCACCGTCTTCAATTCCCCGCCGCAGGCGCGCACGATGCGACCCATCTCGGCCAGGCCCCGGGTGACGAGCGCCGCGAGGGTGTTGTGGCCGAAGCCGAGCCCCGACACGATGCCGGCGGCGATCGCGATTACGTTCTTCAGGGCGCCGGCGAGCTCGACGCCGACGACGTCCGACGAGCTGTAGAGCCGGAGCTGGGAGTTCGAGAACTGCTGCTGGAGGTCGCGGGCGACGCTGCCGCCCCGATCCGCGATCACGGCGGCGGAAGGGTCGCCCCGGGCGACTCCCTCGGCGAAGGTCGGTCCGGAGAGGGCCGCGACCGAGGCGGACGGATACCACTCGAGCACGACCTCCGACATCCGTTTCAACGTATCGGGCTCGATCCCCTTCGCGGTCGACACGAATCGCAGTGGCCTGCCGCCGGGTCCAGGCGACGCGCCGAGCACTTCGCGAAACGCGGCGCACGGGATCGCAAGCACGATCGTCTCCGAGTATTCGAAGGCCCTCGCCAGCTCCGAGGTGGTGCCCACTCCCTCCGGAATCGGAATGTCCGGCAGGCGCCGGGGGTGACGGCGCTCCCGCGCAATCGTCCCGGCCACTTCCGCATCGCGGCTCCAGAGAACGACGGAGTGACCGCTCCTCGCCAGGTGGATCGCGAGCGCGGTCCCCCATGAGCCGGCGCCGAGGATCGAGACCTTCAACCGCGGCCGAGCTTTCTTTCTTCTCCGCGCGCCAGCCGCCTGAGGTTCGGGAGGTGCTTCACGAGGATCAGAACGGCGGTCAGTCCCGCCGCGGTGACCACCGCGCGGGGCGCATGAAAGAACAGGCCCGCGATCGGTGGAAGGAGGGCGAGCGCCACGACGGACGCGAGGGAGACATAGCGGGTCGCGGCGACGACCGCGAGGAAGACCAGAAGGGTGACGAGGAGAGCGAGAGGCGACAGCGACAGAAAGGATCCCACCGCGGTGGCCACCCCCTTTCCGCCGCGGAACCCGTAGAACACGGGGAACACGTGCCCGAGGATCGCCGCGAAGCCGGCGGCCGCGGCCCAGCGCGGGTCCAGGGTGACGAAACGCATCAATAGCACGGCCGCGATGCCCTTCGCCACGTCCAGGAGCGCGACGAGGAGAGCGAGCTTCTTTCCGTGCGACCGCAGGACATTGGTTGCGCCCGCGTTTCCGGAGCCTTCTGCGCGGATGTCCCGGCCCGTCTTCGCCCGAACCAGGAGGACCGCGAACGAGACCGAGCCCAGGAGGTACGCGACGATGACGAGGACGGCCGGCGGCACCGTCACGCGCGAACTCCGCGAGGCCCCCCCTGGAACGTCCACTCGTGGAGCGGCGTATGGACCGCGCCCTCGGGACCCAGCCGGCTCTCGAAGAGAACGCAGGATCGCGCCAGCCACGGGGGAAAGGTCCAGGCAGTCACCTCCCGCCGGTACTCCTCCACCGCCTCAGGCGGCCAGCTCTCGCGGATCCGCGCGAAGGTCACGTGCGGGTGGAACGGGCGGTCCACGGGCGGAGACCCGAGTCGTACGGCCGCCTCATCCGCGCGCCGGGCGAGGCCCGAGACCGACTCCAGGCCCGGCGAAGGCGCAAAGCCCACGCCGAGCACGCGAGCCCGCCCGCGGTCCGGGAAGACCGCCGGAGGTCCCGCGAGAATCTCACCCGGCACGGTCTCGAGCGACGCTCCCTCCATGACTGCAGCGAGATGCGAGACGAGCTCCGCGGACACGCTGTCGCCCAGGAAGCGCAGGGTCAGGTGCCACGACTCGGGACGCGTCCACACGGCCGGGGGGAGCGTTTCGCGGAGCCGTTCGACGAGACCGCGCGCGCTCTCGACCCACATCGCCTCGGAAGGGACGGCCAGAAAAGCTCTCATGACGCTCCCATCAGAAAGCGGCGGATCATCTCGAGCGAGAACATCGCGGACGTCCGGCGGACCATGGCGCGGTCACCTCCGAAGAACCGCCGCTTCGTCTCCTCGCGCCCGTCCCGCTCGGCGACCGCGAAGCAAACCGTCCCGACCGGTTTCTCGGCCGTCCCGCCGTCGGGTCCGGCAATCCCGGTGACCGACGCCGCCAGGTCGGCGCCGAAGCGCGCGATCGCGCCTCTCGCCATTTCCCTAGCCGTCTCTTCCGAGACCGCGCCGAACCGACCCAGAGTGTCCGGAGCGACCCCCAGCAGTTCCTGCTTCGCCGAGTCGGAGTAGGTGATCGCGGCGCCCAGGAAGTAGTCGCTGGAGCCGGAGACGTCCGTGAGGAGAGTGGAGATGATCCCACCGGTGCACGACTCCGCCAGGGCGAGCGTGCGGTGTCTCTCCCGGAGAAGCGTTCCCACGCTGGCAGCCATCGCGTCCCCGTCGGCGCCGTGGACGCGGGTGCCGAGGACCGCGCGGAAGTCTTCCTCCATTGCCGCGAGCCGCACCTCGGCCGCGCCCACCTCGCCCCGCGCGCAGAGGTGGAGCTCGACCTCGCCGGGAGATGCGAGGATCGTCACGGGATCGTCGATCCACTTCCGGTAGAGCGGTGCGACGAGCTCTTCGACGGCGGACTCCCCCATCCCCGCGATGCGCAGAACGCGGCGGCGCGTGACGGCGTCGGCGCCGTCGGTTCGTCCCAGAAACGGCGCGACCCGCTGCTCGAAGATCTCGCGCATCTCCGACGGCACGCCGGGAAGAATCACGATCTGGACGCCGTCCTTTTCGAGCCAGAAACCGGGGGCCGTGCCGCGCGGGTTCTCCAGGACCCGGGCCCCTTCCGGGACGTCCCCCTGCTTTTCGTTCACCGCGGGCATCCGGACGCCGCGCCGCCCTTCCCACCGCTGGCGCATCGCGGACACGAACTGCTCGTCGCGGTGGACCGGGACGCCCATCCACTCCGCGACCGCCGACACCGTCACGTCGTCCGCCGTGGGGCCGAGGCCTCCCGTCACGAGGATCCACCCGGCCGCCTCCGACGCGCAGGAGAGCTCCCGCGCGATTTCGACCGGGTCGTCCGGCACGACCGCCTTGCGGACGAGGGTGATCCCGGCCTCTTCGAGCTTGCCGGTCAGCCAGATGGAGTTGGTGTCCCGCCGGAACGGGCCGAGCATCTCGCTTCCGATGGCGACGATTGCCGCCCTCGAGGTCGACCTGCCGTTCATCGGGCCGTCGTCCTGCCGGCCGGAGTTTCTTCCTCCGACGCCTTCGCCCATTCCTCGACCAGGCGCTCGAGCTCCTCCTTGCGCTGGGTCTTCTCCTGCGCGAGCCGGTGCGACTCGACGGGCCCGAGGTTCAACCCTTCCTCCCACAACCGCGTCTCGATCGCTTCGATCTCTTTTTCGCGCGAAGCAATCTTCTCCTCGAGAGCGTCGATCCGCCGCTTCCGCCGCGCCGCGTCCTTGTCGGTCACGGGCGCGACACGCTTCTCCCGGTCGGGGCTCGGGGCTTTTGCGGGACTGCGCGGGACGGAGGGCGAAGGACGAAGGGCTATCGTGACTTCCGCCTCGGGTTTCCTTCTCCGCTCGGCCCGGGCATCCGCCGTATCCGTGTAGTTTCCGTCCAGAGCCAGGGCCCTTCCTCCCCGCAGGTCCAGGACGCGGGTCGCGAGGCGGTCGATGAACGCGCGATCGTGGGAAACGAACACGATCGACCCCGGGAAATCGTCGAGCGACTCCTCGAGCTCCTCGCGCGAGTCGAGGTCGAGGTGGTTCGTCGGCTCGTCCAAGAGCAGGAGGTTGTGCCTCTGCCGCATGACGACCGCGAGGGTGAGCCGTCCCTTCTCGCCGCCGGACAGGCCGGAGATCGACGCGAACACGTCGTCGCCGCGGAAGGCGAACCGCGCCAGGTAGGAGCGCAACGCCTCCTCGGTGTCTTCCGGGTGCTCGTCCCACACCGCGTCGATGACGCGCTTCTTCGGATCGAGGTCCGAGAGCTCCTGGTCGTAGTAACCGATGGAGACGTCGTGGCCCGTCTCGACCGAGCCGGCCAGCGGAACCAGGCGTCCCGCGAGCGTCTTCAGGAGCGTCGTCTTCCCGGTGCCGTTCTCGCCGAGCAGCGCGAGACGCTCTCCGCGAAGGAGCTCGAACCGGACGCCGCGGACGATGGGTTCCCCGGCCGCGTAGCCGGCGTCGAGATCCCGGGCGCGGAGGAACGTCCGCCCTCCGATCCGCGCCGTGTCGAAGCGGAACCCGACGGACGTGACGTCATCCGTGGGCCGCTCCAGCCGCTCCACCCGGGCGAGCTTCGTCCGCCGCCCCTTCGCCTGGCGAGAATTCACGCCGGCGATGTTGCGGCGGATGTACTCCTTCTCCTTGTCGATGAAGTCCTGCTGCTTTTCGAAGGCCCGCGTCGCGGTCAACACCCGCTCCGCCTTCTGCCGCCGATACGCGCTGTAGCCGCCGGAGTAGTCCGACAGCCGCCCGTTCTCCAGATCGATGATCTCGTTGGCCACGCGATCCAGGAAACGCCGGTCGTGCGTGACGACGAGGTACGCGCTGCGCGACCGCGCGAGGTACTCCTCCAGGAACTCGACCGCCTGGAAGTCGAGGTGGTTGGTGGGCTCGTCGAGCAGCAGGACGTCGGGCGACGAGAGGATCGACCGGGCGAGCATCGCCCGATTCTTCTGCCCGCCCGAGAGCTCGCCCAGGCGCCGCGCGAAATCGGCCTTGTCGAAGCCCAGGCCGGAGAGCGCCTTGTCCACCTCGGCCACCATGTCGTAGCCGCCCTCGTTCTCGAACCGGTGGGACAGCGCGTCGTAGCGGTCGTGGAGCGCGGGCGAGTCCTGCCCTTCCGCCATGGAGTGCTCCAGGCGCCGCATTTCCGCCTCGATCGCGTGGAGGTGGGCAAACGCGCCGGCGACGTAGTCGTGGAGAGTGTCGTCGAGGTCCGCCTCCAGCGCCTGGTCGACCGTCGTAATTCGGACGGCGTTGGCCCGGATGATTTCCCCCGCGTCCGGCTCCTCGCGGCCGAGCACCATGCGGAGGAGGGTCGTCTTGCCCGCCCCGTTCCTCCCGATCAAGCCGACCTTCTCCCCCGGGTTGTGCTGCCAGGTGACTTCGCGCAGCACCTCCTTGGGGCCGTAGGCCTTGCGGACGCGGTCGAATCGATAGAGCACGAAGGGATTTTAGCTGGCCGGGAAAGGTGACCCGTTGGGTATCCCTTCGAAAAGGTGACAGATCTATTTTTCTGACTGCGTTCCCCACAGTTTGCCTACCTTGGTGGGTCTCCCCCGCCCCCTCAGCTCCACCCGGCGTCCGAGGATGCCTGCGACCTCCTCCGTGAACCGTTCGGTACCCGTCAACTGTCCGCGCTGGAGTGCCTCTCTGATCAGCCGCCACTCCCCGTCCGGTATTGCGGTTAGTAGAAACTCGCGATACTGCCGGCGGCGTTCGGACTCGTCTCGTCCGAGGGAAAGATAGGCCGGATCGCGATCGATCCAATCTGCAGCCTCGCGACCCAGACGATAGCGGCAGCTCGACCAGGCATAGTCCTGAGGGTCCGCGACGATACGAGCGCGGACTGGATTCATCTCGATGTACCGGGAACAGGCCAGGAGGTAATTGTCCCGCGCGACGAGGCTCGACTTGTAGCGGCCCTCCCACAGCGTTCCGGTTCGCCCTTCGAGACGGTTGCAGTAACGGGTCTGACGACCTCCGAGACGCTTCATGAGTTTGGCGAGGCTGCTGGACTCGCGAGGAGAGAGCAGCAGGTGGACGTGATTGGTCATCAAACAGAAGGCGTAGACCTCGACTCCGAATCTCTCCTTGAATTCTCGCAACGTCTCTATGTACCGCAGGTAGTCCAGAGGCTCGGCGAAGATCACTTGCCGGTTGTGGCCCCGCTGGACGATGTGGTGGGGATAGTGCGGCAAGACGACTCTTGCCATTCGAGGCATGAACCCTTCTCCTTGCCTCACAGTTGTCGCGAACGATCAGTGACAGAAAATAGATCTGTCCCCTTTTTCGCTTTCTCGGGAAAATAAATCTGTCCCCTTTTCGCTCGGTCCCCTTTCACTCGCTGCGCTCGGGATGACAGGGGCGGGGCTACAGCCTCTCGATCGCCAGCGGCGGCGGCTCCGCCTTCGTGTCGCCGACGTGGAAGAGACCGGCCAGCTCGCGCTCCATGTTCGGGCGCGGCGGCTCGCGGTCACCGAGACACAGCCACGCGAGCGTCTCCCCCGGCTCGACGCGGTCGCCCACGTTCTTCTCGACGAGGAACCCCGCGGCGGGGTCGATCTCGTCCTCGCGCCGGCGGCGGCCGCAGCCGATGTCGATCGACAGAAAGCCCATCTTCTCGGTCGAGATCGAGCGCACGTATCCGCCGCGGAGTGAGAGCGCCGGGATCTTCTGCCGCGGCTGGGGCAGGATCGAGGGGTCCGCGACGGCCTTCGGGTTTCCGCCCTGGAACTCGATCATCTCCTCGAACTTCTTCGCCGCCGCGCCCGAGTCGAAGGCCTTCTCGAGCCGCCCGCGCGCGTCTTCCTCGGAGAGTGATGGTTCCGCGAACCGCAGCATGTCCGTCCCGAGAAGGAGGCAGATCTCGCGGATCCGGTCGGGCCCCTCGTTTCGCAGGACGCGGATCGACTCGTCCGCCTCGAGGGCGTTGCCCACCGCGCGTCCCAGCGGGCGGCTCATGTCGGTGATCCAGCCGCTCGCCTCCCGCCCCGCGGCGCGCGACGTGTCGACGAGCGCGCGGCCGAGCTCACGCGACTCGTCCACGGTCTTGAGGAAAGCACCGTCCCCGGTCTTGACGTCGAAGACGATGCCGGTGGTCCCCGAGGCGAGCTTCTTGGAGAGGATGGACGCGACGATGAGCGAGATGGACTCGACGGTCCCCGTCACATCGCGGAGTGCATAGAGAATCCGGTCGGCCGGCGCGATCGAGTCGGTCTGCGCAAAGAGCGCGGCTCCGACTTTCGTGAGCGCCTCGCGGACGCGCGGCTTGTCGAGGTCGGTCCGGAAGCCCGGGATCGCCGCGAGCTTGTCCAGAGTCCCGCCGGTATGGCCGAGCCCGCGGCCCGACATCATTCCGACGCGCGCGCCGGCCGCCGCGAGGAGCGGCGCGAGCACGAGGGACACCTTGTCTCCGACTCCGCCGGTCGAGTGCTTGTCGACCACGGGTGCCAGATCGGAGAGATCCCACGTCTCGCCGGAGTCGCGCATGGCCTCGGTCAGCGCGGCGGTTTCCGCGGTCGAAAGCCCCAGGATCACGGCCGCCATGAGGAACGCGGACGCCTGGTACTCGGGGACCTCGCCGGACACGACGCCCTGAACGAGGTAGACGATTTCCTCGCGCGAAAGCTCCTCGCCCCCGCGCTTCGCGCGGAGGATCTCGTAGACGGTCCTCACGGCTTCGCCGTCTTTCCCGTCGGGGCCGTCAGCGTCTCCCGGACCTTCTTGCGCCATCGGACCGCCGCGTCGATCACGGCCTTCTCGTCCAGCGTCGTGCACCGGCGGTTCGCGAGCAGCCGCTTCCCGTCCACCCAGACGTCCGTGACGTCGGCGGTCTTGGCCGAGTAGACGAGGGTCGAGTAGACGTCCTCGAAAGGCTCCTCGTGCGCGGTCCGCGTGTCGATCGCCACGATGTCGGCCCGCTTGCCCGGCTCGAGCGACCCAGCCTTCTCGCCGAGACCCAGGACCAGCGCGCCCTCGCGGGTGGCCGCCGCGACGATCTCGCGGGCCGGCAGCACCGTGGGATCGCCCGTCGAGACCTTGGCGAGCTTGCCGGCGAAGTCCATCGCCTCGAACATCGAGAGATCGTTGTTGGACCCGGCGGGTCCGTCGGTGCCGAGGCCCCAGAGGAGGCCGTCCTTCTCCCAGGCCGCGACGTCCGCAATCCCCGACGCGAGCTTCATGTTCGACTCGGGGTTGTGCGAGATGCCGATCCCATACTGCTTGATGAGCGTCCGATCCGGCGCGTCCATCCAGATCGCGTGCGCCCCCACGATCGGGAGCCGCGGCCCGGACGGCGGCGGGTCGAAGAACCCGATCGACGCCAGGTAGGCCACCGGAGTCTTGCCCCACTTCGCGTGCGCGTCGGCAAGCTCTTTGGGGCTCTCCGCGACGTGGATCAAGAGCGGAAGCCCCTCGCGCTGCGCGATGTCGCGGGCCGCGAGCAGCGTCTCCTTCGAGCAGGTGTAGCTCGAATGCGGCGCCGCGGCGGGGATGATCCGGGCGTGGCCCTTCCACTTCTTCGCGAAATCCGTCATGTAGGTGATGGTCGCCGGGAGATCCTTGTGGTCCGGCACCGGAAAGTCGATGAAGGTTTCCCCGAGCACGGCGCGCAGGCCCGCCTTGTCCACCGCGCGCGCCACGTCCGACTCGAAGTAGTACATGTCGGCGAACGCGGTCGTTCCCCCCTGGATCATCTCGAGGGCAGCGAGGAGCGTGCCGTCGTACACGAACCCGGGCGACACGTTCTTCCCCTCCGCCGGAAAGATGTTCTCGGTGAGCCAGCGGTCGAGCGGCAGGTCGTCCGCGATGCCGCGCAGGAGGGTCATCGCCGCGTGGGTGTGGGTGTTGACCAGGCCCGGCATGACGATCTTCCCCGCCGCGTCATACCGGGCCCGGGCCGCGTAGCGGGCGCTGACCTCCGCCGCCCCCCCGACCGCCAGGATCTTTCCGTCCCCGACGGCCACCGCGCCCGGGGCAAAGACCGAGAACTTCCGGTCGACCGTGACGACGGTTCCTCCCGTGATGAGCAGGTCGGCGGTCTCCTTCTTCGGGGGAGCCGCGCCCACCAGAAGGACCGCGAGGAGAATGGCTGCCCGTTTCATCCGTGTCCCGTGTCCCGTCTTCAGAAGTCGAACGGCTCGGGCAGGAGCTCCGAGACTCGATACATCTTCCGCATTCCGTTCGTCGTGGCCGAGACGACGGGCACGTCTCCGGCGAACTCCCACAGGATCTGGCGGCACGCGCCGCAGGGCGGCGTGGGCGAGTCCGCCCCCGTCACCACCGCGACCGCCCGGAACTTCCGGACCCCCTCCGAGAGCGCCTTCCAGATGGCGACGCGTTCGGCGCAGACCGTGAGCCCGTAGGTCGAGTTCTCGACGTTGCAGCCTCCGTAGATCGTGCCGTCCGCCGCCTCGATGGCCGCGCCCACCGCGAACCCGCTCCGGTGCGAGACCGAGTTCGCGCGGCTCGCGGTCGCGGCTTCGATCAACCGCCGGGCGCGCTCGGGTTCGATCACGACCGCTTCGCCGCCGCCGCGATTCTCGGGACGAGCGCCGTCAGGAGCTTCACGAACCGCGCGCCCACGCGCTTCGTCGTCGCCAGAACCTCGGCATGGATCAGCGGCTTGGGCAGGATTCCGGCCGCCATGTTGGTGATGGTCGAGATCCCCAGGACCCGCACGCCGGCGTGCCGGAGGGCGATCGCCTCCGGGATCGTGGACATCCCCACGGCGTCCGCGCCGATCGTCCGGTACGCCCGGATCTCGGCGGGGGTCTCGTACGAGGGACCCGAGTTTCCGAGGTACACCCCCTCGCGCAGGGGGATTTGGAGGGCCCGGGCCGTTGCCTTTGCCAGCTTCTGCAGGGCGGGGTCGTAGACCCGGCTCATGTCCGGGAAGCGGGCTCCGAGCGACTCGTCGTTGGGGCCGATCAGGGGATTCGTTCCGAACGCGTTGATGTGGTCGGTCATCAGCATGAGGTCGCCGGGCCGGAAGGTCTTGCGGACGCCTCCCGCCGCGTTGGTGAGAACGACGGCGCCGACGGAGAGGCGCGCGAGCACCCGCGCCGGGAACACGACGTCGGTCATGGGCCGCCCCTCGTAGTAGTGAACGCGGCCGGACAGGACCACGACCGGGGTCTTCCCCACGTCACCCAGTACGAGCTCGCCCGCGTGTCCGACGACCCCGGAGGGCACCGGGAAGTGCGGGATCTCCTCGTAAGGGATCGCGATCCGGTTCTTCAGCCGCTCCGCGAACTCGCCCAGCCCCGACCCCAGCACCAGGCCGACGGCGGGCGTCGCGGCCCGTTTTCCGCGGATGAAGTCCGCGCTCGCGTCGAGCCGGCCGAGGAGAGCCGTCTCGGTCATCCGGCGAGCAGTCCCGCGATCGTCGCCGTCATGAACGACGCCAGGGAGCCGCCGAGCAGCGCGCGGAAGCCGAGTCGCGCGATGTCTCCCTTCCGGGTCGGGGCAAGCCCGCCGATTCCGCCGATCTGGATGCCGATGGACGAGAAGTTGGCGAACCCGCACAGCGCGAACGACGCGATCAGGCGGGCCTTCTCGGACATCCCCGCCTGGACGGAGCTCATGCGCGCGTAGGCGAAGAACTCGTTGATGACGGTCTTGTTGCCGATCAGGTCGGCGACGGTCGCGGCGTCCGGAATGGGAACGCCCATGACGACCGCGAGGGGCCAGAGGACCCAGGCGAAGACCTGCTGGAGCTGGAAGCCGGGATAGCCGAAGAGGCCGCCGACCCACCCCAGGAATCCGTTCAGGAGTGCGATCAGCGCGATGAAGGCGATCAGCATCGCGACGATGTTGATGACCAGCATCATTCCCTGCGAGGCGCCGGAGGCGGCCGCGTCGATCAGGTTGGTGTGCGTCTTCTCGACCTTCAGCGTCACCTTGCCCATGGTCACGGGGGTCTCGGTCTCGGGCATGAGGATCTTCGCCATCATGATCGCGCCGGGCGCCGCCATCACCGAAGCCGTGATCAGGTACTTCGCGGGAATGCCCATCGCGACGTACGCCAGGAGCACCGCTCCGGAGACGTGCGCCATTCCCCCCGTCATCATGGTCAGGAGCTCCGACCGCGTCATCGTCGGAATGTAGGGAGCGATCAGGATCGGGGCCTCCGTCTGGCCGATGAAGACGTTCGCGGCCACCGCGAGAGATTCGGCGCCGGAGACCCGCATCAGCCGTTGCATCACCCACGCCATCCCCTGCACGATCCGCTGCATGATGCCGAGGTAGTACATGATCGTGAAGAACGACGCGATGAAGATGACGATCGGGAGCACCTTGAACGCGAAGATGTAGCCCCCGATCGGCTGGCCGGTCGCCTCGCCGATTTTTTCCATTCGCCCGGTCAACCACCCGAAGACGAACGATCCGCCCTGGTCGGCGTAGGAGATCGCCCCGGTGATCGCCAGCGAAAAGCGCTCCAGCGCGTTCTTTCCGGCTTCCCAGTAGAGGACCAGGAACGCGAAGAGAACCTGGAGCGAGAAGCCCCAGAGCACCGTGTACCAGCGAATCGCCCGGCGGTTCGCTGAGAAGAGGTAGGCAATGCCGAAGATCACGGCGATGCCTGCAAGGCCGATCCAGCGCATTCGATCCCCCTCTCAGAAGCGCGCGCGACGCGCGTCGAACTCCCGACCCCGCCAGGTGAGGCGCCTTCGAATGAACCTCTGAAACAGAGAGCGGCCCATCAGGCCGGCCCAGACGGCGGTCATTATAGGGTGCGTCGCCGCGGGCCACAGCGGCCCGCCGAGGACCGCCGCCAGCGTGCCCCGGAGCAAAACGCTCGAAGCGAAAATCGCGGCGGCGAGGAGCACGTCGCCCTTCGGAACCTTCGCGCCGATGGCAGCGAGGACGAGGACGAGGGCCGGCGCGATCGAGACGGCGAGCAGCACCATCGTGAGGCCGAACAGAAGAATTCCTGCGAACCCGCTGTAGACCCAGGCGATGTTTTTCGTGAACCCGTTCCAGACGCCGCGGAAACCCTCGTACATCCGGACGGAGACACGGTCCTCCGCTCGGAATGCCGCGACCCGGAAGCCGGCGCGCTTGACGGTCCCGGCCAGGCGGACGTCGTCGACCACGGAGTCCCGGAGCGCCGCGTGGCCGCCGACGGCGTCGTACGTCCGCCGCCGGATCAGGTTCCCCGCGCCGGCGCCCATCGCGATCGGGCAGCGGCGGACTCTCGCGAGGAACCCCAGCCCGAGAAAGACTGCCACCGCGAGATAGGGCATCAGCACGTTCTCCCAGAATCCCCGTGCCTCGAGCCGCGGGAAGAAGGCGAGAAGGTCGAGACCCCGGTCGTCCATCACCGAAACCGCCTCGGAGAGCGCGCGGGGTTCGTAACGGACGTCGCCGTCGGCGAACAGGATCCGGTCGCCGTCCGCGACGCGCGCGCCCTGCCAGAGGGCGTGCGGCTTGCCCAGCCACCCGTCGGGAGGCTCATTGCCGCGCACCAGCGTGAGCCGAGGGTCTTCCCGGGCGATCGCTTCGACGATCTCCGCGGTGCCGTCGCGAGAACGGTCGTCGACGACCACGACGTGAAAGTCGGGATAGTCCTGTGCCAGGTGCGATCGGACGGTGCCTTCGATCCCCGCGGCCTCGTCGCGGGCCGGAATGACGATCGACACTCGCGGCAGGAGGCCCGAACGCAGCCCGGACGCCTGGCGGGAGAGCCGGGGAAACGCCGCGAGGTTCACCGGCAGCGCGATCGCGCCGAGCAGGGTAGCGACGGCGCCCGTCACCAGGAGGACGTGGAGCACGGACGCCGTGACGCCGCTCAGCGCAGCAGCGCCGCGAGCGCGCTCT
>JBBQKV010000054.1:0-17087 GCA_038327245.1 Acidobacteriota bacterium | reverse complement strand
AAGTCGTACGGCGCGAAAGACGCGACGTCGCGGAAGAGGCGATTCTCGAACGTGAGCACGTAGCGCTCCGAGCCGAACGCGTCGTACGTGGCGCCGATCCGGGAGCGGCGGTGCACGCCGGTCGAGGGACGCGAGATCCCCGACTCGTCCGACGGCGGGCAGAGGCCCCACACGTTGAAGTCGGAACGGTGTTCCTTGAAGGGCGACTGCGAGAAGAGGATGTCGGCCAGGCGACGCGCGTCCTTTTCGAACTTGGGACGCTCCGCCGCGGTGTAGCCGTCGCCCACGATCAGGAAGTCCACCTTGACCGCCGGGTCTCCCATCCGCTGGATCTCGAGAAGGGGGCCGGGCGATGCGGGCTTCGAGGAGTCGACGAACATGTCCTTCGGATCGACGAGGACCGACCAGATTTCCCGAAACGCATTTCGCGCGTCGCGTTTCTTGAGAAGGACCTGGACCGGCCCGTCCGGCGCCGGAAACCGCAGCGATTCGTGGAAAGTGCGGTTGATCGCCTTCGCCTCGGCGGTTCCTTCCCACTCCCCGTAGATCGACGCGAACCCCCGCGAATACAGGAGTCGGTTCGTCCTGCGGTCCACGACCTCGAAGAAGTACTTCCCGAGGTTCGTGTCGTCGATGGGCCGGCCCCCGGCCCACGGCAGCGGCTCCAGGACGATGCGGTCGAGGCTGAACCGTTCCTCGGTCGCGTTGCCCGTATGGAAGTAGTCGAGCCTCATCGTGCGGGCCGGCGCGGCGGTCACCGTTCCGGAGGCGGCGAACAGCGCCGCCGCGAGAATGAATCCACGCGCTTTCAAGTTGCGAATATCCTACGACGACAGGGGGTCAGACCCCGGAAGGAGATTCATGATTCACGAAAACATCCTCGGAACCATCGGAAACACCCCGGTCGTCCGGATCAACCGCCTCGCCCCGTCCCACGTGACGATGTACGTCAAGTGCGAGGCCTTCAACCCGCTGTCCTCGGTCAAGGACCGGCTCGCGATCGCAATCATCGAGGACGCCGAGCGCCGTGGAACGCTGAAGCCCGGCCAGACCGTGGTCGAGGCCACGTCCGGGAACACCGGCATCGCGCTGGCGATGGTCTGCGCGGTGAAGGGGTACCCGTTCGTGGCCCTGATGGCGGACTCGTTTTCGATCGAGCGCCGCAAGCTGATGCGCATCCTCGGCGCGAAGGTCATCCTCACGCCGGCGGCCGACCGGGCGAGCGGGATGGTGAAGAAGGCCGAGGAGCTGGCGAAGAAGCACGGGTGGTTCGTCGCGCGGCAGTTCGAGAACCCGGCCAACCCCGAGTACCACCGCAATACTACCGGACCCGAGATCCTGCGGGACTTCGCGAGCAAGCGGCTCGACTGGTGGGTGACGGGATACGGGACCGGCGGAACGTTGACTGGCGCCGGCGAGATGCTGAAGAAGGCGCGGCCGGACGTGAAGATCGCGGTCGTCGAGCCGGAGGCCGCGGCTCTTCTCGCCGGGCACGAGTGGAAGCCCCACAAGATCCAGGGCTGGACTCCCGACTTCATCCCGCAGGTCCTCGACCGCGACGTCTACGACGAGGTCATTACGGTGGGCGACGTCGAGGCACGCGACACCGCGCGCGACCTGGCGACGAAGGAAGGGATCTTCTGCGGCATCTCCTCGGGAGGAACGTTCGCCGGAGCCGTGAAGGTGGCGAAGAAGGCGCCGGAAGGATCGGTGATCCTGGCGATGCTGCCGGACACCGGCGAGCGCTACTTCACGACGATCCTGTTCGAGGGGATCAACGAGGGAACGGACGAGGAGCCGGCGACCTAGTCGGGCGCCGTCAGACCGCGGCGACGGGGCGTTCGACCTCTTCGGGCGGCCCGGCGGCCAGCTCCTCGAACCCCGACATCGGCGCCAGGCCCCGCTCCAGCCACTGGTGCTGGCCGTCGAGGACGCGGCGGGCGGTTCGATACTTCCGGACGTCGTCGTTGGAGCGGATCGCGGCAAACGCGCCGGAGATCCGGCGGCGCATCATCCGGCAGAACACGTCGGCCAGCTCGCCGGCGCTCGCGGCCTCGGGCTTGCGGGCGCGGCGCATGCCGGCGGCTCGCGACACCGCGGCGGACATGGCAAACAGGTCCGCGCCGATGTCCACGGCCCGAAACAGCAGGGCCTGGCGCTTCTCCAGCTTCGGGCCGTGGCGCGCCATGAGGTGAAAGATCGCCCGCGACAGTCTTCGCGTCGTCCGCTCGACGTACCGGATGTGGCCGGCCAGCGGGCCGAACTCCGAGAACCGCGGCCATCGGCCCCAGCCGGCCCAGCGGGTGGGATACCAGGTCGAATAGAAACCAACGAACCGCGGCAGCGCCGCCGTTCTCTGCTTGCGTGAGAGTTTCTTGTCGAAGAGGTCCGACGCGACCGCGAGGTGCCGGTCGAGGGCTTCGCGCGCGATGAAGAGCCGCATGATCTCGGATGATCCCTCGAAGATGAGATTGATGCGGTAGTCGCGCATCATGCGCTCGACCGCGATCGGCGCCTCGCCGCGCGCGCGGAGCGAGTCCGCGGTCTCGTAACCGCGGCCGCCGCGGATCTGCATCGCGCGGTCCACGATGCGCCAGCCCTCCTCGGAGTTCCACATCTTGGCAACCGCCGCCTCGAGGCGGATGTCGCGATCCCCCGCGTCGGCCATCGCGGACGCGAGGTCGCTGACCGCTTCCATCGCGAACGTGGTCGCGGCCATCTCCGCGAGGAGCTGCGCGATCGCGTCGTGCCGGCCGATCGGCTGGCCCCACTGCACGCGCTCGTTTGCCCACACGCGGCAGATCTCGAGCGCCCTCTTCGCGGCGGCTGCGCACGTCGCCGGCAGGGTCAGTCGCCCGGTGTTCAGGGTGACGAGCGCCAGCTTCAGGCCGCGCCCCTCGGCCAGGAGCAGGTTCTCCTCCGGCACCCGCACGTTCGTGAAGCGGATCACGCCGTTCTCGATCCCCTTCAGGCCCATGAAGTGGCAGCGGTGGACGACCTCCACTCCCGGCCAGTCCCGCTCCACGATGAACGCCGAGATCTTCTTCGTGTCGGGATGCCGGGCCATGACGACGTAGAGCTCGGCGATCGTGCCGTTCGTGCACCAGAGCTTCTCGCCGTTCAAAACGTAGTTCCCGTCGGGCGATTTCTCGACCGTCGTCGACAGGTTGCCCGGGTCCGAGCCGACGTCGGGCTCGGTGAGCGCGAACGCCGACACCGCTCCCCGCGCGAGCCGGGGGAAGTACTTCGCCTTCTGCTCCTTCGTGCCGAAGAGCTTCAGCGGCTGGGGAAGCCCGATCGACTGGTGCGCCGAGAGGAGAACCGTCAGGTTCCCGTCCTGGCTCGTGACGAGCTTCATCGCCTCGGTGTACTCGCGCTGGGAGAAGCCGAGGCCGCCGTACTCCTTCGGGATTTTGATCCCGAAAGCGCCGAGCTCCGCAAGTCGCTGGATCAGGTGCGGCGGAACCTTTCCCTCCCGGTCGATCCGGTCGGAGTCCACTTCCTCGACGAGAAAGCGCTCGATCCGATCTGCGAACGCGCGGTACTCGGGGCGCTCGAGGTCGGCTTCCGGGAACGGGTGGACGAGGTCGAGCCGGAGGTTGCCGAGAAAGATCTCCTTGAGGAACGACGGCGCGGTCCACTCGGTCTCGCGCGCCTCCTCCGCGACCTGGCGGGAGTCCGCCTGGGTCGACGCGCGCGCCTTCTTCGACTGTCCGGCCATGCGCAAACTCTACCGGATAGTCGGATATCTTGATCGGCCGGTGTCCAACAAATACCTCTCCTACGACGACCAGCGCGCGCCCAAGGTGCGGGAAATGTTCAGCCGGCTCGCGAAACGGTACGACCTCGTGAACGACGTCATGAGCTTCGGCCTGCACCGGAAGTGGAAGCGCGAGGCGGTGCGGCTGGCGCTCCAGGGCCGAGGCGCCGGACGGGTGCTAGACCTCTGCTGCGGCACGGGCGACATGTCGTTTCTCGCGGAGGAGCTGGGCGCGTCGTTCGTGGTGGGCGCGGACTTCACGGTGCCGATGCTCTCGGTCGCACGGCGGCGCGCGGGAGAGGAGAGACGCCGCCGCCCCGCGTTCGTCGGCGCGGACGCGCTCCGCCTGCCGTTCGGAGACGCGGCTTTCGACACGATCACCGTGGGATACGGCCTCCGGAACGTCGCCGACTCCGGAAACGCGCTCCGGGAGATGCGCCGGGTTCTCGCGCCCGCCGGCCGCGTCGTCGTTCTCGACTTCGGAAAACCGGACAACCCGCTCGCGAGCTCGCTCTACTTCGCGTACTTGAAGACGATGATGCCCGCGGTCGGATGGATCTTCCACGGCGATCCGGAGACCTATCTCTACATCCCGGCGTCGCTGGCGCGCTATCCGGCGCAGCGCGGCGTCGAGAACCTGATGCGGGACGCCGGCTTCGCGAACGTGCGATACGAGAACCGGCTTCTCGGGACGATGGGGCTGAACGTGGGGGAAGCGCCCGTCGTATAGACTGCCCGGCTCTCATGGCTCACCAGTACATCTTCACGATGATCAACCTGCGGAAGATCGTCCCGCCGCAGCGCGAGATCCTGCGCGGGATCTGGCTGTCGTTCCTGCCCGGCGCCAAGATCGGCGTTCTCGGCGCGAACGGAGCGGGCAAGTCAACGCTCCTCCGCATCATGGCCGGCGTCGAGAAGGACTTCGCGGGAGAGGCGCACCCGGCGGAGGGCACCCGCATCGGTTACCTCTCGCAGGATCCTCGCCTGGACCCCTCGAAGACGGTCCTCGGCAACGTCGAGGAGGCGGTCGCCAAGACACGCGCCCTGCTCTCCCGATTCGACGAGCTGAACGAGAAGCTCGCCTCGGACCTGTCGGAGGCCGACAGCGAGCGGGTCATGGCCGAGTACCAGCGGATCCAGGATGCGATCGAGGCGTCGAACGCGTGGGAGCTGGACCGCCAGCTCGAGATCGCGATGGACGCGCTCCGCCTGCCGTCACCCGACGCAGACGTCACGAAGATTTCGGGCGGCGAGCGCCGGCGCGTCGCGCTCTGCAAGGTGCTCCTCGAGCGCCCGGACCTCCTTCTCCTCGACGAGCCGACGAACCACCTCGACGCCGAATCAGTTGCGTGGCTGGAACGGCACCTCGCCGAGTTCCCCGGAACGGTCGTCGCGGTCACCCACGACCGGTACTTCCTCGATAATGTGGCGGGCTGGATCCTGGAGCTCGACCGCGGCGCCGGAATCCCGTGGGAGGGGAACTACTCGAGCTGGCTGACGCAGAAGGAAGCGCGCCTCGCGGTCGAAGAGAAGCAGGAGTCCGCGCGCCGGCGATCGCTCCAGCGCGAGCTCGAGTGGGTCCAGATGGCGCCGCGCGCCCGGCACGCGAAGAGCAAGGCCCGGATCGACAGGTACGAGTCCCTGCTCGCCGAAGGCGGCCCGGAATCGCGGATCGAAACGCAGGAGATCTACATTCCGCCGGGCCCGCGCCTCGGGGACGTCGTCGTCCGCGCCCAGGGGGTTCGGAAGGCCTATGGCGACCGCCTGCTCATGGAAGACCTCGCGTTCGACCTGCCGCGCGGCGGCATCGTCGGCGTGATCGGGCCCAACGGCGCCGGCAAGACCACGCTCTTCAAGATGATCGTCGGGCACGAGAAGCCGGACGCCGGGAAGTTCGAGGTCGGCGAGACTGTCGTGCACTCCTACGTGGACCAGGACCGGGATCGCCCGAATCCGGAGAAGACCGTGTTCGAGGAGATCTCGGGCGGACAGGACCGCGTTGTCCTCGGAAAGCGCGAAGTGGCCGCGAGGGCCTACGTCGCGATGTACAACTTCAAGGGAGCCGACCAGCAGAAGCGGGTCGGCGATCTCTCCGGCGGCGAGATGAACCGCCTCCATCTCGCCCGGACGCTGAAGCGCGGCGGGAACCTGCTGCTCTTAGACGAGCCGACCAACGACCTCGACGTCGACACGCTGCGCGCGCTGGAAGAGGCGCTCGTGGGCTTCGGCGGATGCGCGGTCGTGATCTCCCACGACCGGTGGTTTCTCGACCGGATCGCGACGCACATCCTCGCCTTCGAGGGGGACAGCACGACCGTCTGGTTCGAGGGGAACTACCAGGAGTACGAGGCGGACCGGAAGCGGCGGCTCGGCATCGAAGCCGAGCGGCCGCACCGGATCAAGTACAAGAAACTCGCGACCCGCTAGCGGTTCGACCGCGCACTGAAGAGGGGACAGACCACGGTTTTCACCACCGAAGGGCCTTGGATGCTCGGCTGGAAAACCGTGGTCTGTCCCCGGTTTTCTACCGGCGGCTGACGAGGACTAGCCCGGTGCCCACGAGCGCCGCGAGCGCGACCACGTGGCCGAACCGGAAACGCCGGCGCTTCACGGGAGGCTCTCCCAGGCTTCCCGCCCACTCGTTGGCGGCCGCGAGGCCCTTCTGGAGCAGAACGTCCAGGAACTCCGTCCCTTCCTGCCGCGCCTGCCCGTAGAGACGGCGGCCGCGGTCGAGCGCTTCGTCCCGGACCGAGTCGAGCTCGGAGCGGGTTCTCTTCATGTTTTCCTTCAACGTGTCCTTCGAATCCCCAACGTAGTCGTCGGCCGCGAACTTCCGCTTCCGGATACTCTCGAGGGCGATGGGGATGGCGAAACGCGTCATCAGGGGGATGACGACCGGACCTAAAGCGCGCAGAGTGCTGCGTGACAGGCTACGAGCCATGATGACTTCCTCCAGTTGGTCCATGAGAGCAGGTTTCGTGCCGAACCGTACAGCCCGCCGCCGGCACGTCCTGGCGATTCTGCTGGCGGTGACGCCGCTGGCCGCGCGCCAGTCCGCCCAACCGGGCGTGGAGGCCGTCGTCCTCGGCATTGCCCAGGACGGCGGCGTCCCGCACCTCGGCTGCCAGCAGGAGCGCTGCGTCCGCGCCCGCCGGGATCCCTCCGCCCGAAGGCTGGTGGCGGCGCTCGGCCTCGTGGACCACGCCGCGGGACGCCGCTTCATCATCGACGCCACCCCGGACTTCGCGGCGCAGGTCGACCGGCTGGGAAGTCTGCCCGACGCCATCCTTTTGACGCACGCCCACATGGGGCACTACCTCGGACTCGCCCAGCTCGGCCGGGAGGTGCTGGGCGCGAAGCGGATGCCGGTGTACTGCACCGCCTCGATGGCGCGGTTCCTGCGCGAGAACGGGCCCTGGAAACGGCTCGTGGCGCTCGAGAACATCGAGATCCACGAGATCCAGCCCGGGACGGAGTTCGCGCTGACTCCCTCCCTGCGCGCGACCGCGATCCGCGTTCCACATCGCGACGAGGATTCCGACACGGTGGCTTACCTCGTTACCGGGCCGCACCGGGAGCTCCTCTGGCTGCCGGACATCGACAAGTGGGAAAAGTGGGACCGCTCGATCGCGGATCTCGTGTCGGAGAGACGGCTTCTGGCGTTCGTCGACGGCACGTTTTTCTCGGCCGACGAGATCCCGGGCCGGTCGATCCGCGACATCCCGCACCCCCTGGTGCCCGAGACGGTGGCTCGCTTCGGGCAGGCGCCCCGCCCGCCGTCGAAGGTGTTGTTCGTCCACCTCAATCACACAAATCGGCTGCTCCGGGACGCCGCCGCCCGGAGAAACCTGGAGCGAAAAGGTTTTGGAATCGCGCGCGAAAGTGAGAGGTTTCCTCTCTAACCCATGACCGAACCCGCCGCGACTCCCTCCCCCTCTCCGGTCCTCGCCTGGAGGCCCACGACGATTCACCACCGGGGCGCGTGGCCCGAGGGTTACTGGAAGACGGCCGTGGGCCGGGGTCTGCGCCTGCGCTGCCCGGTCTGCGGGAAGGGAAAGCTGTTCGCGACTTACTTCCGGATGAACGAAGTCTGCGGTTGCTGCGGCGTGGGCTTTGCCCGGGAGCACGGCCAGTGGGTGGGTTCTCTCGACATCAACACGCTTCTGACCGCGATCGTGCTCATGGCGGGCGTCGGCTTCGGACCGCTCTGGTCTCTGCGGACGAGCCTCGCCGTCTGGTGCACGGCCGCGGTCGTCTTTCCGATCCTGACCTTCCGTTTCAGCCGCGGGGTGTGGACCGCGGTCGTGCACCTGACCGGCGGGGTCTATTAAAGTCGCGGGGACAGGCCCCACGGGGCCGGCACCCGCAACCGAACTTCAGTCTCCGAGGCGCTTGATCTTCGCGATCATCCCGTCGAGCGTCGCGATGTGGCGCTTCTGGTTGGGGATCAGACGGCTGGCGATGAGCGTCCGGGACGCCTCGTCCACGTCGTCCGCCGCCTCCTCGTAATCCTTCAGCCCGTGCTCCTCCCCCTCTTTGAGGGCCTTCAGAGCGGACGCGTCGCCGAACAGCTTTGCGACGCCCTGGACGGTCTTCGCCCAGGTCCCCCACGGACCGGACGAGTCATCCGCCTCGCCGCCGAGCTTCTCGATCGCCTCGCGCAGCGCCTGGGCATCCTCGCCGTGCTCCTGCGCGATCGCGCGGAGCGCCGTCGCGTCGCTCGCGTGTTCGTCGTCGACCTTCTCGATAGCCAGCTGGTACGTCTCGACGGCGGAGATCTCGCCGCGGAGTAGCGAATTCAACTGATCGATGCACTTGTCTACGGAAACCCTTGCCATAGCGTGGTACCTCCGCAGGGCCGGACTGCAAGGTCCGTTCCGTGAGGCGTTGGATCGGGTGCGCCGGTTACCGACTTTCGTCCAATGACTTTTCGTCCAAGGACTTAGGGACATGGCCCGCTGCTTGCTTTGACCCCCCTCGAAAGGGGGAACGAACAATGGGCATCCTTGGATGGGTTCTCTTCGGGCTCGTGGTCGGAATCATCGCGAAGTTCATCATGCCGGGGAAAGACCCGGGCGGGATCATCGTGACGATCATTCTCGGAATCGTCGGCGCTCTCCTGGGCGGTTACATCGGGCAGGCGCTTCACCTGTATGGACCAGGCGAGCCGGCCGGTTTCGTCGGCGCCATTCTCGGCGCGATCCTCGTTCTCTTCATCTACCGCATGGCGACCCGGAATCGCGTGGTCGCCTGATCGGACCTCGCGTGAGCTGCTTGCCGGTAATCGGCAAGGGCCGCTTTCGAGCGGCCTTTTTTTTTGTTTAATGTGAGCGCGCCCCCGCCGCACCTGTCGTAATCTCGGAACATGAAGCGCAAGGCTCCCTCCCCGCGATCCTCGAACCCGGAACGGCGCCAGAAAAGCGAACGCCGGACCGAAAAGCGCCGCGAGGATCAACGCGTCTCGCTCGTCGATCCGACCGATCGCCGGACCGAGCCCAGGCGGGAAGGCGAAAAAGAGAAGCGAGCTGCCCCTTACCCCGGGTAACCGTCGGGCCGCCGGAGGTGAAAGTCCGTGCGCTTCTGGAACTCCCGCCCGATCGCGGCGAGCCCGGCCTCGCGGAACGCTCCGCCCAGGAGCTGAATCCCGGTGGGAAGCCCGGAGGCTCCGAACCCGTTCGGCAACGACAGGGCCGGGTAACCGACGAGGTTCCCGACCGAGATGAGCGCGCCGATCGGCGAGACGAAGTTTTCCGGCCGATCCTTCGAGAGCTCCGGGTAGGCCTTGTCGAAGTCGAGCGCGATCGGCAGCGCGACGGTCGCGCGCGCCGGAGCGGCCAGGGCGTCGTAGCGCTCCAGGAGCGCCGCCATGGGCGCGCGCATCTTCTCGCGCAGGCGCATCGCATGGACGTAGTCCACGGCCGGAGTCATCAGGCTCGAGTAGCCGCCGTAGCGGTCGGACTTCGCGGCGAGCTCCCGCAGACCGCCGGATTCGATCAGCTCCAGGAAGGCGCTACCTCCCTCGGCGTCCACGATGGTTCCCGCGCAGAGGCCGAAAGGCAGGTCGACGAGGGCCACGTCGGGCGACACGTCCGCGAAGCGAGCGAGCACCGCCAGTGAGTCCTCGAAGTTCTTCGCGACCTCCGGTTGAACGAAGTCCGTCGCCCCGCGCAGGATTCCGATCCGCGGGCGGCGTCCGGACGGCGAGACTCCGACCGGCGCGGCAACCGTCGTCGGATCCGCCGGATCCTTTCCGGCCATTGCGGCGAGCACGAGCGCGCAGTCATCGCTGCCGCGCGCCATCGGACCGAGCTTGTCGAGCGTCCAGCAGAGCGCCATCGCACCGTGCCGGCTGACCAGCCCGTAGCTCGGCCGGAGGCCCGTGACGCCGCAGAACGCGGAGGGGGTGATGATGGAGCCGACCGTCTCGGAGCCGATGGCGAAGGCCACGAGGCCCGCGGCCACGGCGGCACCGGGCCCGCTGGAGGAGCCGCCGCTCCAGAAAGCCGTGTTCCACGGGTTCAGCCCCGGGCCCGTAAACGAGGCGTTGGCGTCGTTGTAACCCATGCCGCCCGCGAGCTCGACCATCGACAGTTTCGCGATGAGAACAGCGCCGGCGTCCGCGAGCTTTCGAACCACGGTCGCGTCGTACGAGAACTGCTGCTTCCGGTAAGGCGCCGCGCCCCACGTCGTCGGCATTTTCTTCGTGGCCAGGAGGTCTTTCGCGCCGTAGGGAATGCCGTGCAGGGGCCCGCGGTATCGGCCGCGCCGGATCTCGGCCTCGGCCGCGCGCGCCGCCGCGAGCGCGTCGTCGCCCGCCAGTGTCACGACCGCATTCAGTTTTCGCCCGTGGGTCTCGAGCCTTTCGAGCGACTCCTCGGCGAGGGCGACCGGCGACACCTTTCCCGCGCGGACCTTCGCGGCGAGCTCCCGGAGGGGAGTGAAGAAATGCGATCCGGTCTCGCTCACGTCCGCCTCACTCGGAAGTCGACCGCCGGTTCCTCGCCGTTCTCGAGGTGCAGCGCGCGGAGCCGGGCGCTCCGGGTGTCGAGGAACGCCATGTCCTCATCCATCCGGGCCATCTCGTCCTCCGACAGGAACTTGCCGTAGCGCTCGCGGGCGACGCGGGCGAGACCGTCCGGCTTCTTCGCGGGAGCGGGAGTCGGCGTCGCGGCCGGGACCGGGCTCGGGGTCTGGGCAGGCAACGGCAGAGCCGCCAGCGCCGAGAGGGCTCCGGCGGCTTTCAGGATGGCGCGTCGGGTTTTCGCCAAGGTAAACCTCCTTCAGGATTCGATCGCGTCGATCTGCTCGATCCGGCTCTGCCAGCGCAGTCCGCGCGCCGACAGGATTTCCTCGAAGCGTGCCGCGGCGTTCCGGTCCGCCGCCACCATCTCGAGCGGCCGGACCCCCGGGTCGCGATACTCCCCGCGCGCCAGCAGACGCGCGGCGACCGCGCCGGGAAACGCGGTGGTTCGGGCCATGGAGGTCGTCCCCGACGCGCGGCCCGTGCGGTCGAGGAGCTCGGGGCGCGTGTACTCCTCGACCACGTCCGTCGCCGAGAAGACGACGGTGTACTCGTAGGGCCACCGCCGCTCGGCCGGCAGACCTCCCACGAAGATGCGCACGTCCTCGATCGGGTCGAGCTCCCGCGCGGCCAGACCCACGAAGAAGTTCGAAAGTCCCGGCGACACGCCGCAGTCGACGACCGCCGTGGCTCCGCGCTCCCGCGCCAGGCCCTCCTGATCGAAGCCATCCATCCGTTTACCGTCGACTATACGATCAACGGCATGGCCGCCAATCGGCGATCGCGGCGGTCAACGATCAGCAGCACGTCGACCGAGTGGTAAAGCTGAACGCCGCGCAACGGCAACTGCTGTTCGACGAGATGAAACGGCTAAAGTTCGCCGGCACGGCGTCGCAAGCCAATTTCGCCATGATAAACATCCGGACTCCGGTGCCGCCGGCCATTCAGGAGTTCGAGAAACGCAGAGTCCTGGTGGGTCGCGGATTCCCCGCTCTGCCGACGTTTCTCCGCGTCACGCTCGGCACCGCCGGCGAGATGACCAGATTCTTCGTCGCGTTCCAGGAAATCTTTCGGTCATAATCGAAACTTCATGCCTGTCGGAACCGCATTTCATGAGAAGACGCTTGCCCTGTGCGAAAGCCTGAACTATCGCGAGTGGGCCGGCTATTACACGGTCAGCGCGTATGAGACGCACCACGAGCACGAATACAACGCCATTCGGAATGCCTCGGCTTTGATCGACATTACTCCGCTTTACAAATACCGGATCAGCGGCCGTGATGCGACTCGGCTTGTCGACCGCGTCGTCACCAGAAACATTCAGAAGGTGAAGGTCGGACAAGTCATCTACACGCCGTGGTGCGACGAAAAGGGCAAGGTGATCGACGATGGGACGGTGTCACGTCTCGAGGAGAACACGTACCGCTGGACCGCCGCCGATCCTAGTTTTCGCTGGCTGCATCAGAATGCGCTCGGCCTCGATGTTTCGATCGAAGACATTTCGGAAAAGCTTGCCGCGCTGGCGCTGCAAGGTCCAACTTCAGGCCGGCTGTTGAAGAGTATCGCCGAGGCCAGTCTTGCCGACTTGAAGTACTTTCACGTCACCACCGGAACGATCGCCGGAATCCCGGTGGAGATTTCCCGCACCGGCTATACCGGTGATCTGGGATATGAAATATGGATGGCATGGGACAAGGCAAATCAGGTCTGGGACGCTTTGATGCAGGGCGGCCGCGCATTCGACATTCATCCGGCCGGCATGCTGGCACTGGATGTCGCCCGCATTGAGGCCGGCTTGCTTCTGATTGAGGTGGATTTCAACAGCAGCAAGAAAGCGATCATTGAATCGCAGAAGTATTCCCCGTTCGAACTCGGGTTGGGACGATTAGTCAATCTCGACAAGGGCCGCTTTGTCGGTCAGGAGGCGCTCGCTGCGGAGCAGAAGCGTGGACACGCTCGGGAAATCGTCGGGATCGAGATCGATTGGAATGGGATTGAACGTGTGTACGAGCAGGTTGGACTCCCGCCGGTGATGCCCGCTGCGGCCTCGCGAGTTGCGGTTCCCGTATACAAGAGTGGGAAGCAGACCGGCAAGGCGACGTCGACGACCTGGTCGCCATCGCTGAAAAAGCTGATAGCGCTGGCAACCATCGATCGCGAGAATTCTAAACTGGATTCTGAGCTGGAGATGGAAATCACGGTCGAGGCCGTTCGGCACCGCGTCCCCGCGAAAGTCGCCAAAACGCCCTTCTTCAATCCGAAAAGAAAAACCGCTGTCCCGATCGAAGGCTAGAACTCTTACATGAATTCAGAATACGACGTCGTTGTCATCGGTGGCGGTCACAACGGCCTGGTCAATGCAGCGTACCTCGCGAGAGCGGGCAAGAAAGTCGTGGTGCTCGAACGGCGCTACGTGCTCGGAGGCGCCGCCGTCACCGAAGAAGTGTTCCCGGGCTTCAAGTTCTCTGTCGCCTCTTACGTCGTCTCGCTGTTGAGGCCGGAGATCATTCGCGAACTCGACCTGCCGCGGCACGGACTGGAGATCCTTCCGCTCGACGGAACCTTTACGCCGATGCACGGGGATTACCTGTGGCGGGTCAACGATCATGCCAAGACGCTGCGGGAGATCGCGCGGCACTCGAAACTCGATGCGGAAGCGTACGACGAATACGGCAGAGCGATGGTGGAAATGGGACGTTTCGTCAAACCCATACTCGGCATGACGCCGCCGGATCCGACGGCGCTCAATCTCAAGGGACTGCAGGATCTGCTGTTTCTCGGCCGCCGATTCCAGAAGCTTCCGCACAGCGACCAGTACAATCAGGTCCAGCTCATGACCATGAGCGCCATCGATTTCCTCGATCAATGGTTCGAAACGGACGTTCTGAAGGCGACGATGTCCGCTTCGGGAATCATCGGAACATTTCTCGGCGTGAGGTCGCCGGGCACCGCCTACGTGCTGCTTCATCACTACATGGGCGAGATCGACGGCGCCTTTCGCTCATGGGGATTCGCACGCGGCGGCACCGGCGCGATATCCAACGCCATCGCCGGCGCAGCGCGCGAGCTTGGCGTCGAGATTCGCACCGAAGCGCCGGTTGCGAAAGTTCTGATGAACAACGGACAGGCCAGAGGTGTAGTGCTCGATAACGGGGATGAAATCCGCTGCGATGTCGTGTCATCCAGCCTCGATCCGCGACTCACATTCATTAAGATGGTCGGCAAGGAACATCTGCCGGCCGATTTCGTCGAGGACGTCAACCGTTACAAGTTCCGCGGCTCGTCCGGGAAAGTGAATCTCGCCCTCAGCGGTTTGCCCAACTTCACCTGCCTGCCCGGCGAAGGTCGGCATCTGCGCGGCGCCATTTCAATATCGCCTTCGGTCGAATACATGGAACGCGCTTATGACGATGCGAAGTATGGAAGATATTCACGACGGCCGTACATCGATATGGTGATTCCCACCCTCACCGATCCGTCGGTTGCGCCTCCGGGGAAGCACATCATGTCGTGCTTCGTGCAATATGCGCCATATCATCTCAAGGAAGGCACCTGGGATCAGAAGCGCGAAGAGTTCGGCGATACGGTGGTGGACACGATTTCCGAATATGCGCCCAATCTGCGAAGCCTGATTCTTCATCGCCAGGTACTGACGCCTTTGGATATCGAAACCATGTTCGGCTTGAGCGAGGGCAACATCTTTCAAGGTGAATTGACGCTCGAGCAGCTCTTTTTCCTTCGACCCGCTCCGGGTTGGGCGCAGTATCGAACACCCGTGCGCAGCCTCTACATGTGTGGCTCGGCAACTCACCCTGGCGGCGGAATCATGGGCGCCCCGGGACTGAACGCGGCGCACATGATCCTGCGGGATTGGAAGCGAGGTAAGGCCTGATGCCGCCAACCGGCAAGCGCGTGATTATCATCGGCGGCGGGCACAACGGCCTGGTCGCGGCATATTATCTGGCGAAGGCCGGCCTCAATCCGCTTGTCCTGGAACGTCGCGAGATCGTCGGTGGTTGCGCGGTCACGGAAGAGATCCATCCCGGCTTCCAATGTCCGGCGGTCGCTCATTCGCTGGGCCCATTCCTTCCCGAACTGATGAGCGATCTGCAGCTGGAGAAACGCGGGCTGGCGATGATCAAGCCGGCAGTGCGAGTGTTCGCTCCCGCCCCCGACGGCCGCTCCATTTGTCTTTATGCCGATGCCAACCGAACGGCTCGCGAACTGGCGACAGTTTCGCAGCACGATGGCCAGACGTATCCCGGATTCATTTCGAGTTTTGCCGCAATCGGCAAGGTGCTTTCGCCCCTGATGTCGCTGACGCCACCCTCGCTCAGCGAACCGGCTAAAGGCGACCTTTGGAATCTCGGCAAGGTCGGACTGAAGTTTCGCCGCCTTGCCAAAAAGGACGCTTTTCGCCTCCTTCGTTGGGGGCCGATGGCAGTGGCCGATCTCGCTGCGGAATGGTTCGAAACGGAATTGCTTCGCGCCATCGTTGCGGCGCGCGGCGTGTTCGGCGCCTTCGCCGGACCATGGTCTGCAGGCACCAGCGCAGCGCTGCTGTTCCAAAGCGCATTCGATGGAAACGCTATCGCGCCGGCGATATTTGTGAGGGGAGGCATGGGATCCCTCACGCAGGCCCTCGCCAAGGCTGCAACCGAGGCCGGTGCGGAAGTTCGAACGGCCGCTGCTGTCGCGGCTATCCGCGTTAAGGACAACGCGGCGACCGGCGTCGTCCTCGGCAACGGAGAAGAGATCCCGGCATCCGCCGTCGTATCCAATGCTGATCCGAAAACAACGTTACTGAAGCTGCTCGATCCTGTCGATCTCGATCCGGATTTCCGCTTCAAGATGGGCAACTACAAGTCGCTTGGGTCGGCGGCGAAGGTCAATCTCGCCCTTTCCCAGCTTCCGGGCTTCTCCGGCCTCAAGAATGGAAACGAGCAACTCAGCGGCCGCATTCATATCGGACCCGACATCGATTACATGGAACACGCTTTCGATTCGGCAAAGTATGGCGACTTTTCACCGCGGCCCTACATGGATATCACCATCCCGTCGCTCACCGATCCTTCGCTGGCGCCTGGCGGCGGACATGTCATGTCGATACATGTGCAGTACGCGCCGCATAAGCTGCGCTCTGGAAACTGGAATGAACGGCGCGAGGAATTTGGCGACGCGGTGATCAAGACGTTATCGGAGTATGCGCCCAACCTGAGCAAGATGATCGTCGCCCGGCAAGTAATCACTCCGGTCGATCTGGAAAGCCGCTACGGTTTGGGTGGAGGCCACATTCTCCATGGCGAACCTTCACTCGATCAACTCTTCACCTTCCGGCCGATGTTGGGATGGGCTCAGTACCGCACGCCGATCAAAGGGTTGTATCTTTGCGGCGCCGGCACTCATCCGGGCGGCGGTGTTACCGGCGCTCCGGGAGCGAACGCCAGCAGGGAGATTGTTAAGGATCTACGAAAATAGGCGGGTAGCCATCTGGCTGGCGACTGAGATGGTGCAATTGCGTGTACATATTCGCAACGGACCGGGCGTTCGGACCTGATGTGGGTCCCGGCGTTCTGTTGCTGAAAACCGTGATATGTCCTGCGCCGGGTCGGCCGGGGAGGGCACCGACGACCCCGTCGGCGTCCGCAACCGCGGCGGCGATCTCGTCCGGCCGGCTCAGGTCGGCCCGTTCGACCGAGACGGGCGCCTGGACCGCAAGCCTCGAGAGCGCGTCGGGATCCGCGTCGAAGACCGAGACCTCGAACTCCCCCTCCCGGGCGAGCTCGCGCGCGAGGACGCCTCCGATCAAGCCGGCCCCGAGAACGGCGATCCGGGTCATGGGTCCGATATCCTATCGGCCGACGGAGCTCCCATGACCAGACTGACGAGACGCCGCTGGATTGCCTCGGCCGGAGCCGCGACCGCCGCTGCCGCCGTGAAGGTCCCGGCGATGCCCCTGTTCACCCCGCAACCGGAGCAGCAGCCGCCGCTGCCGCCCCGGCCGAAGGCCGAGGTCTATCGGGAGCGCCAGGCGAAGCTGCGCGCGGCCGCGAAATCGCGGGGTTGGGACGCCGTTCTCGTGACCCCGTCGACGAACCTGGCTTATGCGACCGGCCTTTCCATGAGCCGGAGCGAGCGGCTGACGGCGCTGCTCCTCTTCAGCGATGGGCCCGCGGTCCTCGTCACGCCGGCGTTCGAGGAGTCGAACGTCACGCGGGACGCGACCGTGGACGACGTCAAAACGTGGCAGGAAGAACAGGACCCCGTCGCCCTCGCGGCGAAGCTCCTGACCGGCAAGGCCGTGGG
>JBBQKV010000053.1:0-17294 GCA_038327245.1 Acidobacteriota bacterium | reverse complement strand
CCGGCTATCAGACGCGCGCGATGGACGTGGATGCCCGTCCGGGAACCAAGATCGACGTCGACGACAAGCTGGCGAAGGTCCCGGGCTCCGCTCAGTACGGCAGCTACGATGACCCGCTACCCGCGGGCGGCGTGCGGCGCTTCTGGGGAAAGCGGGGAAACACCACGGGGGCGATCACCGGCGACGACGAGATCTACGGGTCCGGACCTCGCCGCTATCGCGAGCGGCCCCGCGATCGCGATGACGAGTACTACCGGGAAAATCGGGGCGGCGATCGGGACGATGACGACGACGTGGACGTGGATCGTGCTCCGGCCGACGCGCGTCCGGCGCCCCGCGACGGAGGATGGCGGGACCGGAGGGAGGGCGGCGGCCGGATGCGGCAGGGCGACACGTGGCTCCATTTGAATGTGCATCCGACGGATGCGGCCATCTACCTGGACGACCGGTTCATCGGGACCGCCTCGGAGCTCGATGGCGAGCCGGGGATCGCGGTGCCCCCGGGGCGCCACACGGTCGTCGTTTCGCGTCCGGGCTACCGGGACAAGCGGATTCCGGTCGATGTCTCCCGCGGAGAGACCGAGAAAGTGGACGTCCAGCTGGAGAAGTGAGGCGCCGCCGCGAAGGAGCCGCGGCATCCGACTTTCGTCGCAAGACCTTTGCCGGACAAGACTTTACGCGAGAAAGATTCCAAAACCGTGACCCCGGGCGGTCACGGTTTTGGTTTATACTGGGCGCTACTCGAAGGAACTAAGGGGAGGCGCGAAGACTCGGACGGCGTCTACACGGTGGTTGACCCCACCTTCTGCCAGTTTCGGTAGCTCCCAGGTCCGCACTCTTCCCGAATCCTTCCGATCCCGCCCGGGTCGGAGCGCCTCCCCGCTGTTCCTTCGAAGCCCCCGCGGGGGCTTTTTCCTTCTGCGGGTGCTCACTCCGAAGCGGCGGCTCCGGGTTGCGCCGCCAGCCACAGGTCGATCAACACTTTTTCGAAGTGGAGCCGCCGGTTTCCCCGGCGGTTGTCAGGCGGAAAGTCCGCCGCGACCTCGACCGCTCGCGCCAGGGCCGCGGACCCGATCTTTCTCGCGATCCGCGACAGTGGGCCGGCGACCGCACGCTGGACGAGAAGCTCGGCCGAGACGCCCGCGGCGAGAAGGGCAGCGTCGGCGAGAAGTCGGGTGAAGAGCGTAATCTCGTCCTCCCCGGCACGTCCGAGCTTTTCGGCGAGAAGGATGAGCGTGGCGAGCTTGCCATCTCCGATGCCGGCGGCGAGCGCCTCCACCGCTTCCGATCGGAAACTTCGGAACTCTTCGAGCCGCGCAGCCGCATCCTCGCCGGCCTCCGGTTCGATGACGGCGAGATCCGCCGCGTCTTGGTCGCCGAATCCGAGCGCTTTCCACGCGAGCGCCCGATCGCTCCGTCCGGGCGCGCCGACGGGAACGGCGAGGCAGCGCGAGCGGATCGTGGCGAGGAGGGACTCGGGGCGGGTGGTCGTCAGGATCCAGTGGACGTGCGCTCCCGGCTCCTCGAGCGACTTCAGGAGCGCGTTTGCGGCTTCGGGGCCGAGCAGGTCCGCGCGGCGGAGCCGGACGACCCGTTTCGCGCTTTCATAGGGCCTCCCCGCCGCGAACGCGATCGCCTCTCGAATCCGATCCACGCGGATCTGAACTCCCTCCGGCTCGACGGGAAAAAGGTCAGGATGATAACCGTGCAGCGCGCGCCGGCACGACGTGCAGGACCCTGCGTCCGACGCGGGGACAGGCCCCACGGGGCTGCACCCTCCACCGACTCCGCCGGGACAGAGAAGGAAAGCGGCGAGCGCGAGCGACGCGTCGTCCAGGGCGCGGTCGGACGCTCCGTAAAGGAGGAGCGCCCCCGGAAACCTCTCGGCTGCGTGCTGGAGCCGCTCCAGCCGGGAGGGGGTCGGCGCGAGAGGGCTCACGACGGGAAACGCTCCGAGAGGACCCTCTCGGTCTGGCGCGTCAGCTCGTCCACGGGCCGGCTCGCGTCCAGCACGCGCACGCGATGCGGCTCCCTCTTCGCGATTCGGAGGTATGCGCGCCGCACCGCCTCGTGGAACTCGATGTCAGTCTCCTCGAAGCGGCCGACGCTTCTTCCCCCGCGGCGGATCGCGCGCTCGAGTCCCCGTCGGGGATCCAAGTCGTAGAGGAGTGTCAGGTCCGGCACGAGCGCGTCGCGGGCGAGCTCGTCGACGCGTCGGACGAGCCGGGCGTCCAGCCGGCGGCCCACCTGCTGATACGCCTCCGTAGCATCGGAGAAGCGATCGCAGAGAACGAAGAGTCCCTTCGCGAGCGCGGGCCGGATGACCTCGATCACGTGCTGCCGGCGGTCGGCCTCGAACAGCAGCCACTCGGCGACGGAGTCGAGCTCCCGGTGCGACTTGTCGAGGAGCGCTCCGCGGAGGATGCGGCCGATGCGGGTGCCTCCCGGCTCGCGGGTGACGAGGACCCGCCGTCGCTTCCGGCGAAGCCGCGCGGCTACGAGCCGGAGCTGGGTGGACTTCCCCGAGCCCTCGACCCCTTCGAAGGTGATGAACGGCATCGTGCGAAGGATAGATCGAGAGGAACGCCTTCCCGGACGGTCGAAGAGTCACGGCTGGGCTAACATTGCTCGCTTTTGAGCGTATCCAGAGCATGACGGCGCCGCAGCCGTCCGCGCTGCGCGCGGACACGTCCGCGCCGCGCGCGGACAAATCCGCTCGCACGCTTTACCTCGCGATCGGGTTCGCCGGCCTGGCCCTGGCGGTCGCCTCGATCGCGGACATGTTCGCCCCCCGCCCCTACGACGGGATCGTGCCCGCGCCCTACAGCCGGGGGGGAATCGAGGTCCGGGCGTCGACGCCCGGCAGTCCGGCCGACGCCGCCGGCATCCGCGGCGGAGACTGCGTGCTCGGAATCGGGAAGCGGCTGGTCAACTCGACCTCCGACGCCTCGGCGGAGCTCCGCAAGCACGCCATCGGGGAAACCGTTTCCTACCTCTACCGGCGCGGGCGGTGCGGTCCCGACGCGAAGGGCGATATCGCCAGCGTGCCGGTACGGCTCTCCTCGGAGCGGCTGGGAGGGACGACCTACCTCTACGCCGCGGCGCTCGGGTTTCTCTTTTTCTTCATCGGGTTTTTCGTCTTCAACCGTCGCCCCGACGACCGCGCCGCGCGGATCTTCTTCCTGCTCTGCGTCCTCTTTCTTCTGTTCTTCGTGTGCCGTCTGCGCCCCGCGTCGTACTGGTGGATCGACCTCTTCGTCCAGAACACCGGGACCGTCTCGCTCTTTCTCCTTCCGGCCGTGTTCCTGCACTTCTTCCTCATCTTTCCGCGCCCGAAGGAGTTCACGTTCGCGCGCCCCGACGAGTGGACCGGCGAGCCCCCGTCGCGCTGGAAGCGGAGGCTCCAGGACTTCCTTTCCGCCAGCCCGGGCCTCTTCTACCTGCTCTACTCGATTCCGCCGTTCGTTTTCCTCTACGACGTCATGCGGCAGCTCCGGGGTCAGCGGGTCGCGATCCTCTCCGGCGCGCCGCTGTCCTCCTGGATCCTTCTCGGGGACTACCTCGTCCTCGGACTGATCGCGCTCGCGCACTCCGCGTTCACGCTCCCGGACGTGCGGGAGCGCCGGCAGGCGTTCCACGTCTTCATCGGCACGATCCTGGGGACCGCTCCGTTCGTCCTCTTCGGCATCGTGCTGCCCTCCGCCTTCAACATCGAGGACTACGTCTTCTACGGCATCGTGCCGATGATCTTCATCCCGCTCACGTTCGCCTACGCGATCGTCCGGTTCCAGATGTTGAACGTGCGCGTCATCGTGCGCCGCACGTTCCTCTACGCCGCCACGACCGCGATCCTGCTCGGCGGATACGCGGTTGCGGTCACCATGGCCAATGTCATCTTCGCGGAGTCCCGGCTCTCTTCGTCTCCGCTCTTCAACTTCGGGTTCTTCCTCGTCGGCATCTCGCTGTTCGAGGTTCTCCGGCGCCGCCTCCAGACCCCGCTCGACAAGCTCTTCTTCCGCGAGAAGTTCGACTACCAGAAGGCGCTTCTCGACATGAGCGAGGCGATCAGCGGAGAGCTCGATCTCGGCCGCATCGCGGACTTTCTGACGGGCCGCGTGGCCGCCACGATGCGGCTCGAAAGGGCGTCGGTCTGGCTGCGAGACGAGCGCGGCTGGCTGGAACGGCGGGGGCGGCGTGAGGACCGCCTGTCTCCGACCGCGGAGGTCCGCGGGATCCTGCGGGCCGGCGCCCGGCCCGCCGAGCCCGAAGCCCTTCGCGGCCAGATCTCAGACGCGGAAAGCGTCCGGTTCCTGGACTCCGTCATCGCCGAAGACTTCCGGCTCCTCGTGCCTCTCGCGTATCGCGAGCGGCTCATGGGAATTCTGGCGCTCAAGGAAAAGCTCTCGGGCGAGCGCTTCGACCGGGACGATCAGACGCTCCTCTCCACGCTCGCCAACCAGTCCGCCCTCGCGATCGAGACCGCGATGCTTCATGACGAGATGACGCGGCAGGCCGAACTCCGACGGGACCTGGAGATCGCGCGCGACATCCAGACGAGCCTGCTGCCCCGGTCGCTGCCGATCGTGCCGGGATTCGCGTTCCTCGGCGGCAGCCTTCCCGCGAAAGTCGTGGGAGGGGACTTCTACGACTTCATCTCCTTCGAGGACGACCGGCTGGGAATCGTGATCGGAGACGTCTCCGGAAAATCGGTGCCGGCGTCTCTGCTCATGGTGGCGTCCAAGGAGATCGTGTACTCGCGGGCCCTGACGACCCGGGACCCCGGACGGCTCTTCCAGGAGTCCAACCGCCGGATCTACTCGATCAAGCGCCGGATGTTCGTGTCGCTCGGTTACTTTCTCCTCGACCCCGACGCCATGAGCCTGCGTTACGCGATCGGGGGCCAGCCGCTCCCGATGATCTTCCGCCCCGGCGACGGCGGCCCGAGGTTCCTGGACCCGCCCGAGCACCGGTTGCCGCTCGGGGCGTTGAAGGAAGTCCCGTACGACACCCGGGAGATCTACCTGAAGCGCGGCGACCTGATCTTCTTCTACACCGACGGGTTCACGGAGGCGATGAACGAAGAGATGGACCCCTTCGGAGAGGACCGGATCATGGACTCGCTCTCGTCGCGCCGGGACGCGCCGCTGGACGAAATGGCCCGGGGTCTCCTGGCCGACATCCGGGGTTACGTGGGGGGGGCCGAGCAGTACGACGACATGACCTTCCTCTTCATGAGAGTCGAGTGATCCGACCGGGACACGGGACCCGGGACACGGAGCGGGACACGGTCCCCCGGGGTAAGCCGTCCGTCCTGCAAAAAGGCAACTCCATGATTCCGTGGGGGTTCGGGATGCTTCTGGGGCTCATCCGAGCCGAAACCCTGACCGCGGCCCGCCGTATCATCGGAGAGCGATGACGAAGCGCCGCGCCGTATCCCTGTTCGGGCTCCTCCTGATCCTCGCCGCGGGGGTCGCGGCCGCCCTCCTCCTGTCGAACCGCCGCGACGTCACGACCTCCTCGGACGAGGCCTACAAGGTGTACCGCGAGGCCACCGAGAACGAGCGGCGCTTCTACTACCAGGAGGCGCGGGTCGGCTTCGCGCGGGCGCTCGAGCTCGACCCCGATTTCGCGATGGCGATGCTCGGCATGGCCCGCATGTCCGAAAAGGAGCAGGCGATCTCTCTCGTCCGGCGCGCCGAGAAGCTGAAGGGGCGGGTGACCGACCGGGAGCAGCGCCACATCGACCTGCACCAAGCGCTTCTCGAAAAGAGCCCGGAAGAGCGGCAGAAGATCGCCCATGAAATCCTGAAGCGGTACCCGGACGACTTTCGCGCCACCACGATGATCGCGATGTACGAGATGTCGAAGGGAAGGGCGGAGGAGGCCGTGCGGGTCTTCAGCCGGCTTCTCGAGGTGGACCCGAACAGCGCCGACGCCTACAACATGATCGGCTACCACTACGGCTATCGCGGGGACTACGAGAAAGCCCTCGAGAACCTCCGCAAGTATCAGTTCATGTCGCCGGACCAGGCTAACCCGCACGATTCGATCGGCGAAATCCAGGCGTACTCGGGGCACTACGACGAGGCGATCGCGAACCTGAACCACGCGGTGAAGATCAAGCCGGATTTCTTCCCCGCCTACGACCACCTCGGAGTGGCTTACGAAGGCAGGGGCGACTATGCGAAGGCCTTCGCGACCTACGTGAAAGGCTCGGAGCTCATGCCCGTCGATTCGGAGAAGGCCTCCTACCTCTACCACGCGCTCCGCGTCGCTTACCTCGCGGGTGACGTCGCGGCCGCCCGGTCTCTCCTCCCGAAGTTCGAGCAGATCCCGAAAACCGAGCACACCGAGATCGCGCGGCCGCTGGTCCTCGCGATCTACGATCTCCTGGAGGGGCGGCCCGCCGAGGCCGAGAAGCGTCTGGCCGAATTGAAGCCCCGGGCGGAGGTGCACCTTCGCGAAATGAACAAGAATCGGCCGGACTACAAGCCCTACTGGGCGGACTGGAACTGGGTCATGGTGCGCGCGAAGCTCGCCCTCGCGAAGGACGCGGAAGCCGTCCCGCTGCTGGAGGAAATGATCGAGCCTCCCGGAGGCTGGCAGCGATTCGAGGGGCGGTTGATGGTGTACGAAGCGAGAGCCCAGCTGGCCGCGATCCTCGCCCGGCGCGGGGAGCTCGACCGAGCGGAAAAGCTCCTGGAGGAAAACCGAAAATGGAACCCGACCTGGGCCCCTACACGCCCGGCGGAGCAGACCGTGGCGCAGCTTCGGGCCGCGAGGGTGCTCGCTTCGGCAAAATAATGGATCGGGCGAACCCGCCGTTCGAGACCCAGCACAAGCTCCTTCTCCTCGAAACGCTCTACGACGCGGGCCTCTCGCTCGGTTCACTCCCGTCCGAGGACGCGCTCGTCGAAGACGTCCTCGGACGCGCGGTGGGTGTCCTCGACGCGTCGCGCGGCTATCTCGCGACGTTCGCGGACGGCGGCGCCCGCCGGGCGGAGGCGCGGGTGGGCTTTCCGCGCCGCCAGCCGGAGTCCGTCGTCGCCGAGGACGAGTTTCTCCGCGACGTAATGCGGTCCGAGAGCGCGGTGACGCGGGAGCGGTTCCGCTTTCTCCGCACTCCCGTCTCCGCCGCCATCGGCGTCGCGATCCGCGCGGGCGGGCGGACCGCGGGGGTCCTGGTCCTGGCGGACAAGGAGCAGCGGCGGGGGGGGCGCGTGTCGTTCGACGAGGACGACGCGCGGTTCCTGACGTCGCTTGCGGGTCTGTCCGGAATGGCGATCGAAAACCGGCGACACCTGGAGCGGCTGACCCGCGAGAGGGAGCGGCTCGAGGAAGAGAACCGGCGCCTGCTCGACGAGACCGGAAGGTCCGCGGCCGGCCGGCTCTTCATCGGCGACTCCCCGGCGGCCCGCCGCGTCCTCGACCTCGTGGGGCGGGTGGCGAGCTCGAAGATCTCGGTCCTCCTGACGGGAGAGAGCGGCACAGGCAAGGAGCTCGTCGCCCGGATGCTTCACGCCCGCAGCGATCGGGCAGAGAAGCTTTTCACGCCGATCAACTGCGCCGCGCTTCCGGAGCCGCTCCTGGAGTCGGAGCTGTTCGGGATCGAGCGCGGCGTGGCGACCGGCGTCGATCCGCGGCTCGGAAAGTTCGAAGTGGCCCACGGCGGCACGCTCTTTCTCGACGAGATCGGGGACATGCCGCTTCCCCTGCAGGCCAAGCTCCTCCGGGTCCTCCAGGAACGCGAGATCGAGCGGCTGGGCGGGCGGCGCCGGATCCCGATCGACGTGCGCGTCCTCGCCGCCACCCATGCGCGCCTCCCCGAACGGGTGGCGCGGGGCGAGTTCCGGGAAGACCTGTACTACCGGTTGCGCGTGGTCGAGATTCCGCTACCGCCTCTGCGGGAGCGCCGGGAAGACATTCCGAAGCTCGTCCGCCACTTTCTCGAACGGTTTGCGGCCCGGGACGGCCGCGAGGTACCCCATTTGGACCGCGATGCCTTCGCGTCCCTGCTCGCGCATGACTACCCGGGCAACATCCGGGAGCTCGAGAACGTCCTCGAGGGAGCCGCCGCCCTCTCCCAGGGCGGCGTCATTCATCGCGAGGACCTGCAGTGGCTGCCGTCGCTCGGATCCGCAACCATGGAGGTTTCGATGGACGGGGAAACCGCTCCCGCGAACCTCCGCGATCTCGAGGAATTGCACGTCCAGCGGGTCCTGAAGCTGGCTGGCGGGAACAAGAGTCGCGCCGCTCGCCTCCTTGGAATCAGCCGCCGCACCCTGTACCGAAAGAAGTATCTCGGCCGCTGACCGCGGCCCGGGCGGTTTGGTCGCCCCGAGTGTGACAGAATGGAACTGCGCAGTTCTGTCGCAGTTTCGTTTAAACTTCGTGGATTGTGCAGGATGGAAAAGGTTGTTTCCGGCCAGATCCCGGAACTGTGCCAATCCGCTACGTCGGGGGCACGAACGCGGTGCACGAACTCACCGACCTCAAGTCCCGCAGCGACAGTGAGTTGGACCGGATTCTCGGGGTTCCGCGCCGGTGGCAGGGTGCTTGCGCTCTCTCTACGCGAAATCCATGAGGACTACCGCTCTTCTCTCCCGCGAGCGCTTCGAAGTGGCCGGCCTCCTCTGGGCGGCGCTCGCGGGAGAGCTCTTTGCGTTCGCCCTCCTTCTCACTTCCGGGGAGGTCCCCGCGGGACTGGTCCGCTCTCTCCAGCTGTTCCTTCGCTTCTAGGCGCTCCTCCATGAAATGGCCGGGAGCATCCGAGTCCCTCGGTCGGGGCGCCGTGCCAGCCGAGACGCTGGCGCCGGAAGGGTCGCGCCGCCGGGCGTTCTTCGAGAGGGTATCCTCGCCGCGGAGGAAAGACCCCCCGACGAGTCCGGGAGAGATCTGATGGCGCAGCGTGGACCGGCACCGAGCGAGCCCGTGACCGCCGGGCGGCCCGAGGTGTCTCTGACGATCCCGGTCGCTCCCGAGATGGAGATCGTCGCGACCGCCCAGGCGGACGCGCTCGGCGAATACATGGACATGGCCCGGGACAAGATCGACGAAGTGAAGCTCGCTCTCGTCGAGGCCTGTATCAACGCCTTCGAGCACGCCCATACGGAAGACAACCAGGTCCACATCACCTTTCGGGTCGCGGGCGTGGGCGGACAATGCCTGGAGATCGAGGTGCGGGACCGGGGCCAGGGGTTCGACGCCGAGGGCGTGGAGTCCCCGACTCCCCAGAAGACGTTCGAGGAGCGGAGACGCCGGGGGTGGGGCCTCCACATCATCAAGAGCCTGATGGACGAGGTCGAGATCACCTCGGGTGAGTGGGGTACCCGAATTCTCATGAGGAAGTACAAGTGAGCGAAACCTGCAAAGTCTCGGTCGAGCGCCGGGGAGACGTCGCGATCTTTTGGACCGACGGTTACATCAACAACCAGGGGGGTGAAGAGATCGCGCGGGAGGCCTACTCCGAGCTCGAGAAGGGCGCGCGGGCGCTCGTCATGAACCTGGAGAAGACCCGGATCGTCAACTCGATCGGGATCTCGATCCTGATCGAGGTGCTCGAGAAGGTCATGGAGCGCAAAGCGGTCCTGGCCTTCTGCGGCCTGACTCCCACGATCGACAAGACGTTCCGGATCATGGGGCTCGCGCAGTATGCCGCGATCTATCCGAGCGAGGACGAGGCGCTCCGCGCGGTCGCGGGAGAGTAAGGAGGCGGGTGCAGGATGAATCCTGTCCCCGCGGCTGACTCCCGGGTCCGCGCGTCGGGCCGGCTGGACGAGCTCGCCCGGGCGTTCGCGGTCCTGCGCCGGGAGACCGAGAAGCCGCTGCCGGCGCGCATTGCCGACGCGGCGCTCGCGGTCGCGGGGGCGCGCCGCGCCGCGGTCTATCTCCGCGAGCGCGGCCGGTGGCTCCTCGCGTTCGACTCCGCCGAAAGCGCGGCTCCGACGGAACCGCCGGCTTCGCTCTTCGAGGGGACCGTGCGACACGGCGGCCTGCTCTGGGTGGCTCTCGATGCGGAGGGGGAGACCCACGGTTGCCTCGGTCTCGAGGGGTTGGAAGGCGACGACCCGGCGGAGCTCGCGGCGGCGCTCGGGCTGATCTTCGGCTCCGTCCTGGCGGCCAGCCGGCTCTCGCGCCTCGTCAAGGACGCGGAGTTCGAGATCAAGGCCCGCCTCCTCGAGCTCGAGTCGCTCTACGACCTCGGCCTTTCGCTCTCCGGGCAACTCGAAATTTCCGCGCTCGCCGACGAGGTTCTCTATCGGTCGATCTCCCTGACCGACGCGCGAAAGGGCACGCTCGTCGTTTTCGGGGAGCGGGGGACCGCGCCCCTCGCGCGTAGCGTCGGCGGGGATCTGCTCCCGCCGGAAGCCGTGTGGTCGTGGGAGCTTCCCGCCGGAGAGGTGGCGATCAACAACGACGCGGCGCAGGTTTTGACCGCGGGCGTGCAACTGAAGGACTGCGAGAAGTGTCTCGTCGTCTCGATCGCCGTGCCCGGCCGGAGGCTCGGCGTTCTCGCGGTCGCCGACAAGGAGTCGCGCGACGGACGGGTTCTCGACTTCACGCCCGGCGATGCCCGGCTCCTCTCGCTCTTCGCAAACCAGGCGGCGGCGGCGATCGAGACGACGCGCCTTCACCGCGAGGCGATCGAGAAGGAGCGCATCGAACGCGAGCTGGAGCTGGCCGCCGCCATCCAGAGACAGCTTCTCCCGCGGGAGCTGCCGCGGGTCGCGGGACTGGAGCTCGCGGGCTCGACCCTCCCCACGCGGCAGGTCGGCGGCGATTACTTCGACTGGTTCCCGCTCTCCCGCGGCCGGCTGGGTTTCGTCGTGGCGGACGTCGCGGGCAAGGGGATCCCGGCCGCGCTGCTCGTCTCGACCGTGCACGCCGCGATCCACCTCCAGATCGACGCGGCCGAGACGATAGTCGACCTCGTCTCCCGGATCGACCGGCACCTCCAGCGCTTCTCGGCGGCGCACAAGTTCCTGACCCTCTTCTTCGGGATTCTCGAGCCGGAGGTCGGCGTGCTCCGATATGTTTCCGCCGGGCACAACCCGGCGCTTCTCGCCCGCGGCAGCGGGGAAATGGAGCTCCTCGGCGCGACCGGAGTGCCGGTCGGCCTCGTTCTTCACGCGAAATGGTACGAGGCGACCGCGACCCTCGAATGCGGCGACCTTCTCTGCGTCTACACGGACGGCTTCACCGAGGCGACCAACGCCGACGACGAGGAGTTCGGTCTGGCCCGCATGGAGAAGGCCCTCGTTTCCCGGCTCTCCCAGCCGGCGCGCGAGATTTCCGACGCCCTGTACGGCGAGGTCGCCGCGTTCGCCGGGGGCGTGCCGCAGTACGACGATCAGACGCTTCTCATCGTGAGACGCGAGCGGTGAGCCCGGACCCGGGCGCGCTAAACTCGCCCCCGTGCTCATCGGCCTCGCGCTCCTGACGCTCTCCGTTTCGTCCCCGCCGCCCGGCCCGGACCTTCTTCTCGAAAACGGCACGGTCTACGCGACCGCGGACGCGAAGCCCGGGCGGCTCTCGATCGTGGCCCGCGACGGGAAGATCGTCTTCATCGGCGACGCCGACGGCGCACGCCGGTTCGCGCCCTCCGGCCGTCGGATCGACCTCTCCGGGGCGTTCGTGTTCCCGGGCTGGGCGGATGCCCACGGGCACCTTCTGGGGCTCGGCAAGTCGCTGGAGGTCGCCCGGCTGCGGGGCTCCGCGGACTCGTCCGACGCGGCGCGCCGGATCGCGGATCTCGCCAGGAAGATCCCCGGCGCCCGCTGGATCGAGGGGCAGGGCTGGGACCAGAACCTCTGGCCGGGAAAGAGCTTTCCGGACGCGCGCGACCTCGATGCCGTCGTCGCCGACCGGCCGGTCGCCGCCCGGCGAGTCGACGGCCACGCGCTCTGGGTGAACTCCCGCGCGCTCGCGTTGGCCGGGATCGGAAAAGACACCGCCGACCCTTCCGGAGGCCGGATCCTCCGGCGCGCGGACGGCACGCCCTCGGGGGTCCTCGTCGACAACGCCATGGACCTTCTCGACCGCGTCGTTCCCCCGGCGACGCCGGAAGACTTCGCGCGCCGGATCCGGGCGGCCGCGCGCGCGTGCGTCGCGGTGGGGCTCACCCAGGTCCAGGATGCTTCCGGCTACTCTCCGGAGGACGTCGCCATCCTCGAGCAGATGGCGGCGAGGCACGAGCTTCCCCTGCGCGTCTATGCGACCGTCTCGCCGGAGGTCGCCGCGCTGGAGGTCTTCTTCCGGAAGGGCGTCCACGTCGGGAGTGGCGCGGATTTCCTCACGGTCCGCGCGATCAAGGCGTACGCGGACGGTGCCCTCGGCAGCCGCGGGGCCGCGCTGCTGGCGGATTACTCGGACGAGCCGGGGCAGCGCGGTCTCCTGGTGACGCCGCCGCAGCGCCTCGACGAGGTCGCCCGCCAGGCGCGCGAGAAGGGGTGGCAGATCTGGATCCACGCGATCGGCGACCGCGGTAACCGCGTGGCCCTCGATGCGTTCCGCAAGGCCGCAGCTTCCTCGCCGGGGCAGGCGGCTCGGGACGCGCGGCCTCGGGTGGAGCACGCGCAGGTCATCGCGCCCGAAGACCTGCCGCGGTTCGGACGGGAAGGCGTGATCGCTTCGATGCAGCCGACGCATGCGACGTCCGACATGCCGTGGGCGGAGGCGCGACTGGGTCCGGAGAGGGTGCGGGGAGCCTATGCCTGGCGTTCTCTCAAGAACGGCGGCGCCCGTCTCGCGGGAGGCAGCGACTTCCCGGTCGAATCGGAGAATCCACTGCTCGGCTTCTACGCCGCGATCACGCGGCAGGACCTCCACGGGCAGCCGGCCGGCGGCTGGCGAAGCTCCGAGAAGCTGACGCGCCGCGAGGCGCTCGCGCTGTTCACCTCGGACGCGGCCTGGGCCGCGTTCGAGGAGGGTTCGCGGGGGAAGATCGCGCCGGGCTTCGCGGCCGATTTGACGGTCTTCCGCGCCGATCCCATGACCGCGCCGGAGAGAGACATCCCCGGGATTGCCACGGTGATGACGATCGTCAACGGCCGCATCGTGCAGCCGCCCGGAAGCGCGGAGCCGGGTCCGTGAGGCATGCGCGGGCGCTCTTCCTTCTCGCGGTCCTCGGCTCCGGAGCCTGCGGCCGACCCGCGGCGGACGCACGGCGGGTGACTCCCGTTCCCGGCGATGAGTCCGTCGACCGGCGCGCCCGGATGGTCGAGACGCAGATCGTCGCGCGCGGAGTGCGCGACCCTCGGGTGCTCGCCGCGATGCGCAAGGTGCCTCGCCACCTTTTCGTCGACTCTTCGCAGCGCTCGCAGGCGTACGAGGACCACCCGCTCCCGATCCCGGGCAACCAGACGATCTCGCAGCCCTACATCGTCGCCCTCATGACCGAGCTCCTGGACCTGAAGCCGGGCGCGCGGGTTCTCGAGATCGGCACCGGCTCGGGATACCAGAGCGCGGTCCTGGGAGAGGTGGCGCGTGAGGTCTACACGATCGAGATCGTCCCGGAGCTCGCGCAGCTCGCCGCCGAGCGGTTGAACGAGCTCGGCTACCGTAACGTCACGGCCCGGGAGGGCGACGGCTACCGCGGGTGGCCGGAGCATGCCCCGTTCGACGGCATCATCGTGACCGCGGCGCCCGAGCGGATTCCGGAGCCGCTGCTCGATCAGCTGGCGGTCGGAGGTGTCATGGTGATCCCGGTCGGCGGCTTCTTCCAGGAGCTGAAGGTCTTCCGGAAGTCGGCCGACGGAAAGATCACGGAGAAGGACATCCTGCCGGTTCGCTTCGTCCCGATGACGGGCGAGGTCGAGAAGACGCCGACGGTCCCGGAGAACTGATCCGTCGCCCTCGCTGCGCTCGGGCTCCCGCGGCGCGAGCGTCCTCCCTCGATTACCTCGGAAGACTTCTCGCGCCGCGACCGAGAACGATATCAATCCCCCGGCTGGCGGCAGAAACGGCGGACGCAGTCGAGCAGCCGCGAGGGGTTGATCGGCTTGGAAAGAAAGTCCGACACTCCGAGCGCGTTCGGGATGAAGGGCAGTCCCGACAGCAGCACGACGGGGACCTTCGGCGATTCGGCGTCGCGGGAGCGCTCCGACAGGAATTGCCAGCCGTCCATGACCGGCATCTTCAGGTCCAGAAGAATGAGCTGTGGGGGCTCCATGCGGGCCAGCTTCTCCAGGGCCTCGCGGCCGTCATGGGCGACGTCGACCCCGTAGCCTTCCGATTCGAGCAGGTCGCGCAGCGAGCCCAGGATCGCGTCGTCATCGTCCACGACGAGAATCTTCAACGTCCCTTTCGACGCCCCTTCGGTCACGACGGCTTATCCTCCCGCGGGCTGGGCGCCCGGTCCGAGAGTCCGGCCACCTCGAGCATCAGGTTCTCGCTCGACAGCTCTCTGCCCGAGCGACGCAGTCGCTTCAACTCGACCTGCGCCATGACCTGACGCGCCAGCGCCCGCAGGCCGTCGAGCTGGGACGGCGACAGCTCGCGCGGCTTCCGGTCGAGCACGCAGAGCATCCCGACCGTAAAGCCTTCCGGCGTCAGAAGGGGCGCGGCCGCATAGAACCGCAAGTTCGGATCTCCCGCGACCAGAGGATTATCGGCGAACCGGGCATCCGAGGCGAGGTCGGGGACGACCCAGACGTCGCGCCGCAACATCGAATCCGTCGAAAATGCCAGGATCCCCGGCACCTCTCGCTCCGAAAGACCGATCGCCGACTTGTACCACTCCCGTTCCCGGTCCACGAAGGAAATGAACGCAAACGGAGTCCCGCAGACCTGCGACGCGAGCCGGGCGAGCTCGTCGAACTCCCCCTCGGGTCCCGTGTCCAGAATTTTCAGCCGCTCGAGAGCCAGCAGTCGGGCCGCCTCGGTCTGGGGCCGTTCGGCCGTGAGAGCGTCCGCAAGGGCCGCCTCGGCGGGAGCGATTTCCTGCTGGATGGCGACGAGGGCGTTTCGAAGCTCCTTCGCCGACAGGAACCGGTCCTCCGGTCTCTTCTGCATGGCGCGCTCGACGAGGAGAACGAGGGGGAGCGGAAGGTCCGGAACGAGATCGGCGAGCGGCTCCGGAGGCTCCTTCACGATCTGCTCCAGCAGCAGAAAAAGGTTCTCGTTGCGGAACGGTTTCCGGGAGGAGAGGAGCTCGTACGCGAGGATGCCGAACGAGAAGATGTCGGTCCGGAAGTCGACGGAATCGCCGCCGATCTGCTCGGGCGACATGTAAGACGAGGAGCCGACCGTGATTCCGGTCTGGGTGATGTCATCCGCGGGTTCGACGGATTTCGCGATCCCGAAGTCCATGATCTTGACCGACTGCGTGTCGAGAACCCGCACGTTGGCGGGCTTGATGTCGCGGTGCATGATCCCGGCCTTGTGCGCGTACTCGAGGCCGAATACCACCCCGATCATGATCTTCAGCTTGTCCTGGAGAGACAGGGGAGCGTCGCGCTTGATCATCCGGTCGAGGTCTTCGCCCGAGAGGAACTCCTGGACCATGAAGGGGACGTCTCCCTCGAACCCGAATTCGTAGACGAGCGTGATGTTGGGGTGCTGGAGGCCTCCAGCGAGCTGCGCCTCGCGCAAGAAGCGGTTGCGGATGTCCTTGCTCCCAACCTCGCACGTCTTGATTGCGACGTGTCTTTTGATGACGGGGTCCCAGGCCTTGTAGACGGTCCCGAATCCTCCCGAGCCGATCTTCTCGACGATGTCGTACTTCCCGATGGTCCCGGTGGAGCGGTCCTTTCCCTCGGCGCCGGGGGAGTCGGCCGGGTGGAGGATGCCCTCGTCGTCTCTTTTCTTCCGTCCGAAGAGCACGTCTTTGAGCTTACGCGTCATCGCGCGGTGTAAGAACAAGAAGCGTGCCCGAAGCGGGCGGCTCCGTGTAATCCTTCCGGGAGGAACAGCCTTGACCGACTACGACCTCGCCGTGATCGGCTCGGGCCCCGCCGGGCAGAAGGGGGCCATCGCGGCGTCCAAGCTGGGCAAACGCGTCGCGATGATCGACCGCAAGGAAATGGTCGGCGGAGTGAGCATCCATACGGGCACCATCCCGTCGAAGACGCTCCGCGAGGCAATTCTCTATCTCTCGGGCTTCCGCGAGCGGTCTTTCTACGGGCGCGACTACTCGGTGAAGGACGAGATCTCGGTCTCGGACCTGGGCTTTCGTGTCCAGACGGTGATGGCGCGAGAGGTCGAAGTCATTCGCGCTCAGTTGAAACGGAACCGCGTCGAGCTCGTCCCGGGGACCGCGCGGTTCCTCGATCCGCACACCCTCGAGATCCAGGGGGTCGCGGGGACGACGCGGCTCTCCGCGGAGCACGTGCTCATCGCCTGTGGCACGCGACCGGCGCACAGCCCGACCGTACCGATCGACGGGAAGCGGGTGATCGACTCGGATCAGCTCATGAAGATGGAGCGCTTCCCGAGGGAGCTCATCGTCGTCGGCGCCGGAATAATTGGCCTCGAGTACGCGTCGATGATTACTGCGCTCGGCATCAAGGTCACGATCATCGAGCAGAGGCCGACGATCCTGGACTTCGTGGACCGGGAGATCGTCGAAGCACTCGACTACTTCATGCATCAACGCGGCGCGGTGTTCCGGCTGGGCGAGAAGCTCGTCTCGGTCGAGATCGACGAGAAGGATCGCGTCGTCGCGAATCTCGATAGCGGCAAGCGCGTTCACGGCGACGCGCTCCTCTACACCGTCGGCCGCCAGACGAATGCGGACCTGCTCAACCTCGAGGCCGCCGGTCTGACCGCCGACAACCGGGGGAAGGTCTCGGTCAACGAGTTTTTCCAGACGTCGGTTCCGCATATCTACGCGGCCGGCGACGTGATCGGGTTCCCCGCGCTGGCCTCGACCTCGATGGAGCAGGGTCGGCTCGCCTCCTGCCATATGTTCGGCGCGTACTGCCACAGCCGGAAGGATGCGATCCCCTACGGGGTCTACACGATCCCGGAGATCTCGGTCGTCGGGAAGACCGAGGAGGAGTTGACGGCGGCGAAGATCAACTACGAGATCGGCATCTCGCGGTTCGAAGAGCTCGCGAAAGGGCAGATGCTGGGGACGGAGGTCGGCATGCTGAAGATCCTCTTCGACCCGGAGACCCTGAAGCTCCTCGGGGTGCATGTCATCGGCGAGAGCGCGGCGGAGATCGTCCACATCGGCCAGGCCGTCCTCGCCCTCGGCGGCACGATCGAGTACTTCCGGGACACGGTCTTCAACTACCCCACGTTCGCCGAGGCGTACAAGGTCGCGGGACTCGACGGCCTGAACCGGCTCTGAT
>JBBQKV010000052.1:0-17361 GCA_038327245.1 Acidobacteriota bacterium | reverse complement strand
TTTTGGAGTCTCTTCGCGGAGCGAAGTGGCAAGTGGAGACCTGACCCCATAATCCGCCCTGTGACGGGCGGCTCAGGCACGGCTGGCCACCGCTCCGGCCCGGAATCGAGTCGGTTCACGGGACGGCGCCTGCGGTCCGCTCTCTCGTCGTGGCGCGCGTCGATCCACGGCACGGACGTCCTCATCGCGAGCGTGCTGGCGGCGTTGTCGCTCGGGCTCGGCGCCTACCTGTTCGCGCGAGCGCAGGCCGCTACGCACCTCGCCTTCACCGAGCGCGCGCAGCGCCTCCAGGCGTCGGTCGGCGAGGGGCTGCGACTGCCGCAGGAAGACCTCACCTCGCTGTCGCGCTTCCTCGAGGCGGTGAGCGGCACGACCCGGCGGCAGTTCCACCTGCTGGCGGGACCGATCCTGACCCGCCATCGACTCGTCTACGCTTTCGAGTGGCTTCCGGTCGTCCGCGAGTCCGAGCGGGACGCCTACGAGTCGGAAGCGCGCGCCGCCGGCCTTTCGGACTACCGCTTCTGGGAGCTCGCGGACGGAAAGCAGCGAGCCGCCGGCCGCCGCGATTTCTACGTCCCGATCCACTTCATGGAGCCGCCGAGCTCTCTGGCTCTCGGCTTCGACGTCGCCGCCGATCCGCTCCGCTGGTCCACCGCCGAAAGAGCCCGTGACTCCGGAGCGATCGCGGCGTCCCAACCCTTCGAGTTGCTCGAGGACGCCGGCAACCGCGACGCCTCGCCGGTGGTGGCCATGTACGCGCCGATCTACCGGGGCGGCGACCCCGCGTCGGACGCGGCCCGTCGCGCGGCGCTCACCGGTTTCGCGATGGCGATATTCCGGGCGGCTCCGCTGGTCGGCAACGCCGCCGCCGCAGTGGATGCGTCCGGCCTGGGTCTCGTTCTGCGGGACCCGGGTGCGCCCGCGAAACGCCCCCTGGCGGAACGGCCGGCCGGGGCGGCAGCCCTGCCGCGGCGGTCCGGTTTCCAGCTCGACTTTCCGGTCGAATTTGCCGACAAGCGCTGGACCCTCTCGGTCTTCGCGCTTCCCGGCGCGTTCCTCCCCCCGAAGCGCGGCGCGATCGGAATCGCCTTGGCCGGCCTCGTTGCCGCGCTTCTCGGTTTCGCGACGCTGACCTCTCTGCGGACGATCACGCGGCTCCGCCGCCAGGTGGAGAAGGTCGGCCCCTACCGCCTGATCGCCCGCCTCGGCCACGGCGCGATGGGCGTGGTCTGGGAGGCGCGCCACGCTCTCCTCCGGCGGCCGACCGCGGTCAAGCTGCTTGCGCCCGGGACAGCCGGGGAGCGCGCGCTCGCGCGGTTCGAGCGGGAGGTCCAGCTGACTGCGGGCCTGACGCACCCGAGCACGATCGCGATCTACGACTACGGCCGCACGGCCGACGGCGTCTTCTACTACGCGATGGAGCTTCTGCACGGCATCAACCTGCACCAGCTCGTCCTGCTCGAGGGACCGCTGCCGCCGGCGCGTGTGGTCCACCTGCTGCGGCAGGCGTGCGGCGCCCTCACCGAAGCGCACGCCGCGGGCCTCATCCATCGCGACATCAAGCCGGCGAACCTGATGGTCTGCGTCTACGGCGGCATACCCGACTTCCTGAAGGTTCTCGACTTCGGCCTCGTCAAGGACCTCGCGACGCTGGAGGGCGCAACGGCTCCGGACGGCGCCGGGGCGGCGCACTCGGGCGACGCCGCGCTCTCGCAGGACGGCTCGCTGCTCGGAACGCCTCTGTACATGGCGCCCGAGGGGATGAGCGATCCGGTGCACGTCGACGCGCGCGCCGACGTCTTCGCGCTCGGCGCCGTCGGGTATTTCCTGCTGACGGGCAAGTCTCCGTTTCCAGGCCGCACCGCGATCGAGGTCTTCCGGATGGAACGACAGGGACCACCGCCCCCTCTCCCGGCGGCCGCGCGGTACGCGATCTCCGCCTCGCTCGACGAGACGATCGGCCGTTGCCTGGCCTTCCGGCGGGACGACCGGCCGGGCTCCGCGGAGGCGCTGGAGACGATGCTCGAAGCGTGCGGGGACGCGCCGTGGACCCGCGAGGACGCGCGGGCCTGGTGGCGGGATCGCGGCCCCGCGGCGCTCGCGGCGGCTCGCGCCCACCGGGAGGAGCGGGATCACGTCCTGGTCCTGGCGTCCGACGCCAACGTCCGGGTCTGAGCTGCGGCTAGGATTCCGCCCGGACGAAACCATGCAAGCGCGGCCGGCTTCTGGAAGGTTTTCGAGCTGACCCCCATCGGCCACGCGCAACGGTACTTCGTCGATCCTTACGCGGACACTTTTCTGCCCGCCTGGTCGCACTCGGGTCGGTGTTGCTCGTCGTGACCTTCGGGCACCTGCTGAAAGAGCCGCTCCACGAGTTCTACACGCACGTCATCCCCCGTCTGGCGCTGCTTTTATTCGTGCTCCTCCTTCCGCGGGAGGAGGATCGCTTCTCGCTCGACTCGGTCCTGGAGACACGGCGCCGGCGGGAGCAATAGAATCGGCCGACAAAGCGAGGTCCGAAATGTTGACCGTCGACGGCGCCTTCGACCGGATCGGCTCGGTTCTCAAGGACAAGGGGTATTCGGTCGCGAAGGAGCAGAACCCGCCCCACGCCGGAGATCGGGTCGCCGTCTTCACCTCGGCCGAAATGGCGGTGCGCGTCTGCTGGGACGAGAAGGCCCGGCTGCTCGCCCTGCAGATCGACGCGGACGGAGGTTGGGTCGACTTCGCCCGGCTCGGCTTCGGCCCGAAGGGCCTGGAAGAAAGCGCGGTCGACGCGCTCGTTCGCAAGGTCGGCAACGAGGTGGGCGAGACGTCGACCGACTCGGACTGAGCGTCGAATTTCGGCTTCAACTTCCCGCACGCGATCTCGTAAGTCTCTCGAGATGCCCGAAGACGGAGGAACCTTGAAATCCATTCTGCGCCTCGGCCTCGCCCTGCTTTTCCTGGCGCCGACCTTGACGCAGGCTCAGGCGCCGATCCCGGCGCCGACGCCGATACCCACTCCGGGCGCCGCGCCTCGTGACCGGGAGGTCGACCCGCTCGCTCGTTCGCGCAAGGAGCCGTCGAAGGAGGAGCAGGCTCGGACGAAGACGGGCAAGGGCGAGACGCCCGCGAAGGACGAAAAGGAAAAGCCGAAAGGGGGCTTCCAATCCGAGACGTTCGCGGGCCTCGAGCTGCGGTCCATCGGCCCGGCCCTGACATCGGGACGGATCACGGACATCGCGGTCGATCCGCAGAATCCGAAGCGCTGGTTCGTCGCCGCGGCGGACGGCGGTGTCTGGCGCACCGCGAACGGCGGCGTCACTTTCCAGCCGGTCTTCGACGGTGAGGCCTCCCACTCGATCGGTTGCGTGACCATCGATCCGGACGATCCGTTCGTGGTCTGGGTCGGGACGGGTGAGAACAACAGCCAGCGCGTCGTGGGTTACGGCGACGGCGTATACCGCTCCGGAGACGGCGGAGAGACCTGGAAGAACATGGGTCTGAAGTCTTCGGAGCACATCTCGAAGATCCTCGTCGACCCGCGGGACTCCCGCGTCGTGTGGGTGGCGGCTCAGGGTCCGCTGTGGGGACCCGGCGGCGATCGGGGCCTCTACAAGACGACCGACGCGGGCAAGACCTGGAACCTGTCGCTCAAGATCAGCGAAAACACGGGCGTGACGGACGTCGCCATGGACCCGCGCGACCCCGACGTCCTCTACGCCTCGGCGTACCAGCGGCGGCGCCACGTTTTCACGCTGATCGACGGCGGTCCCGAGTCCGCCATCTACAAGAGCGTCGACGCCGGCGCCAACTGGCGAAAGATCACGTCCGGCCTCCCCAAGGAGGACATGGGGCGCATCGGCCTCGCGATCCCTCCGGCCGAGCCGGACACGGTCTACGCCGTCATCGAGGCAGCCAACAAGGCGGGCGGTTTCTTCCGTTCGGTCAACCGCGGCGAGACGTGGGAGAAACGCGGCGACTACGTCCCCGGCGGCCCGCAGTACTACAACGAGATCTTCGCGGATCCCAAGGAGAAGGATCGGGTCTACTCGATGGACGTCTGGATCCAGGTGACCGACGACGGCGGCAAGACCTTCCACAAGCTCGGCGAGCCTTCGAAGCACCCGGACAACCACGTGATCTGGATCGATCCGGACGATACGAGTCATTACGTCGTGGGATGCGACGGCGGCATCTACGAGAGCTTCGACCGCGCCGCGACGTGGCGGTTCGCCGCGAACCTTCCGGTGACGCAGTTCTACCGGGTCAGCGTCGACGAGGCGTCCCCGATCTACAACGTGTACGGCGGCACGCAGGACAATTTCAGCCTGGGCGGGCCGTCCCGGACCCGCAACGTCCACGGGATCGCGAACTCCGACTGGTTCGTGACGGAGGGCGGCGACGGGTTCCAGAGCCAGATCGATCCGCAGGACCCCAACACCGTCTACGCGGAGGCGCAGTACGGCGTGCTGACGCGCTTCGACCGGAGGACCGGCGAGAGCCTCGTCATTCAGCCGCAGGCCGCGCCGGGTGAGCCGCCGCTGCGTTGGAACTGGGACTCGCCGCTCATCATCAGCCCGCACAACCACACGCGCCTCTACTTCGCGGCGCAGAAGCTCTTCCGGAGCGACGATCGCGGGAACACGTGGAAGGCGGTGAGCGGCGACCTGACCCGCCAGCTCGACCGCAACAAGCTGAAGGTGATGGGGCGCGTGTGGACGGCAGACGCGGTCGCGAAGAACGCGTCGACCTCGTTCTACGGCAATATCGTCTCGCTCGCCGAGTCGCCGCTTCGCGAGGGTCTCCTCTACGTGGGAACCGACGACGGCCTGATCCACGTGACCGAGGACGGCGGAGCGACCTGGCGGAAAGCCTCGCCGGTCCGGGGCGTCGCCGACGTCGCGTACGTCAGCCGGCTGACCCCCTCCCCGCGCGACGCCGGCACCGTCTACGCCGCCTTCGACAACCACAAGAACGCCGACTTCAAGCCGTACGCCGCGAAGAGCACCGACAACGGCCGGACGTGGACCTCCATCGCCGGAGACCTGCCCGCGCGCGGATCGGTCTGGGTCGTGATCGAAGACCCCGGCGAGCCGGACCTCCTGTTTGCCGGGACCGAGTTCGGCCTCTACTTCACGCGCGACGGCGGCCGCCGCTGGATCAAGCTGACCGGCGGTTTTCCCAACGTCGCGGTGCGCGACCTCGCGGTGCAGAAGCGCGAGAGCGACCTGGCGGTCGCGACGTTCGGCCGCGGCTTCTACATCCTCGACGACCTGACGGCGCTGCGCCGGACGACGCCCGCCGCTCTGGACGGGGAGGCCGCGCTCTTCCCGGTTCGGCGCCCGCTCCTGTTCATGCCGGAGGCGCCGCTCGGCATCCGCGGCAAGGCATTCCAGGGCGACTCGTATTTCACGGCGCCCAATCCGCCGTTCGGCGCGGTCTTCACCTGGTACCTGAAGGACGAGATCAAGTCGCTCAAGAAGACCCGGCAGGACCGGGAGAAGGACCTCGTCAAGGGGGGAAAGGAGCCCGACTACCCGACGCCCGAAGCCTTCCGGGCCGAAGCGCGGGAAGAAGATCCGGCCATCCTCCTCACGGTGACCGACGCCGAGGGACAGGTCGTGCGCCGCCTGAAGGGCCCGACGACCGCGGGCATGCACCGGATGGCCTGGGACCTGCGCTACCCGCCGGCGACGCCCACGTCGCTGAAGCCCCCGGAGCCCGACCCGTTCAACGATCCTTCTACCGGCCCGATGGTCGCGCCCGGCCGGTACACCGTCTCGATGGAGAAGGTCGTGCAGGGCCGGTCGACCCCGCTGTCCGGGCCCCAGTCCTTCGACGCCCGCGGCTTCTACGAGATCCCGCCCGCGGACCGGACGAGGCTCCTCGCGTTCGAGCGCAAGGTCGCGAAGCTCCAGCGCGCCGTCACCGGCGCCGTCGAATCGGTGGGCGAAGCGCACAACCGCATCGCGCACATCAAGAAATCACTTCTGGACACGCCGGCGGCGACCCCGTCCCTCGACGCCGACGTCCGCGCCGCGGAGGCGCGTCTCGCGGAGATCGAGATCGCTCTGAAGGGCGATTCGGTGCTCGCGGGGCGCAACGAGCCGACTCCTCCGGCGATCGCGGATCGGGTGCAATCGATCGTCGACGCCCAGTGGAACGTGACGTCGGCGCCGACCGCGACGAGCGAGGACGCGTACCGGTTCGCCGCCGAGGCATTCCAGCCCGAGCTCGAGAAGCTCCGGCAGCTCGTCCTGGTCGATCTGAAGAAGATCGAGGACGGGCTGGAGGCCTCCGGCGCGCCGTGGACGCCGGGCCGGCTCCCGGTGTGGAAACCGGAGTGAGGTGGACCCTGCCGAACGAGCAGGGATGAAAGAAGCGTCGGGAGCCCGGCAGCCGACTTCCGTCGGCAAGCTCGCCGTCCTCATGGTGACGGCGTTCATGGACATGGTCGGTATCCTGATGATCATCCCGTTGCTGCCGTTCTACGCGAAGTCGATGGGCGCGGGCGGCCTGGTGGTCGGGCTGCTGGTCTCTTCGTTCTCGATCGCGCAACTCCTCATGGCGCCGGTGTGGGGACGCCTTTCCGACCACTACGGCCGCCGCCCGGCGTTGATCGTCGGCATGACCGCGTCCGCGATCGCTTATGTGATCTTCGCGTTCGCCGGCTCCCTGTGGCTGCTCTTCCTCTCCCGCATCGTGCAGGGAGCGGGGGGCGGAACCGTCAGCGTCATCCAGGCCTACGTCGCAGACGCGATGAAGCCGAAGGATCGCGCCCGGGCGCTCGGCTGGCTCTCGGCCGCGACCAACGCGGGCGTGGCGCTCGGTCCGCTACTCGGGGCGGTCGCGCTCAAGTGGGGAACGCCCGGGCCGGGCCTGCTCGCGGCGGCGCTCTCCGTCGTGAACATCGCGTTCGCGTGGAAGTTCCTCGTCGAGTCCCGCGACCTCCAGGAGGCGACCGCAGCCCGCAGCCAGCCGCGGGTGTCGGGACGTTCGCGGCAGGCCGTGCTGGAGGTCGTAACACATCCGAACGAGCCGGCGTCGCGGCTCATCTGGATCTACGCGATCGCGATCGGAGCCTTCCAGGGCTCGACCGCGATCCTCGCGCTCTTTCTCGCGGTGCGGTTCGGAGTGACCGCGAAGACCATCGGCTACTTCTTCGCCTACATCGGGGTGATGTCCGTCGTCACCCGCGCCGTGATCCTCGGGTGGGCCGTGGACAAATTCGGGGAAGCCCGGCTCTCGCGCCTGGGCCTTGCGCTCCTCGCCACCGGTCTCGCGTTGCTGCCCTTCATGTACCCGCTGGCGAACCCGCTGTTGACGTACGTTCCTCTCGCGCTCGCCGTGGCCCTCATTCCGCTCGGGACTGCGTTTACGTTTCCGTGCGTCACATCGCTCTTGTCCCGGGTCGTCTCGAGCCGCGAGCGCGGCCTCTACATGGGAGTGCAGCAGACGTTCGGCGGCGCCGCGCGCGTCGTCTTCCCGGTCCTCTACGGGTTCCTGTTCGACCGAGTCATCCAGCTTCCCTTCCTGCTGGCCGCGGTCCTCGTGGCGGGAACGATCCTCCTCGGGCTGCGGATGGAGACCTACGCCGTGGAGGCGCCCGAAAAGGCCTAGGTCTTTCCGGAGGTCGACTGCCCCAGCTCGCGGGAGCGAGCCGTCGCCACTTCGACTGCGTCCATCAGGATCGCCCGCAGCCGGTTGCGCTCCAGGCTGTGGAGGGCGGCGATCGCGGTTCCGCCCGGAGACGTGACGAGATCTTTCAGGACCGCCGGATGGGTCTTCAGGACTTGCGCCATCTTCGCGGCGCCGAGGACGGTCTGGATGGTCAGCGCCGTGCTGACGTCCCGGGAAAGACCGACGCGGACCCCGGCGTCGGAGAGGCCCTCGATGATCTGGAAGATGTACATGGGGCCGCTGCCGCTCAACCCCGTGACGGCGTCGAGCTGGTACTCCGGAAGCTCGACGACGGTGCCGATCGACTCGAAGATCCTCCGCGCCTCCGCGGCATGCGCCGGTTTCGCGTGGCGCCCCAGGCAGAGGACGGTCGCGCTCGACCGGACAACGGCCGCGACGTTGGGCATGGCGCGGATGACGGGCACGGGCGCGTCGAGGATCGACTCGATCTGCCGCGTCGGGAAGCCCGCCGCGATCGAGATCAGGAGCTGGTTCTTCCCCAGGGCCGGCCGGATCTTATCCAGGACGGACTCCAGGATCTGCGGCTTGACCCCGAGGATGAGGACGTCGGCCTCGCGCGCCACCTCCAGGTTCTGACGGAGGACCCGGATCCCGAGCTCCCGGGCGATGGCCGCCGCCTTGGCCTTCTTGGGGTGCGAGGCGAGCAGGTTCGACTTCCGGCCCCACTCCGAGGCGAGGATTCCCCGCAACAGCGCCGTGCCCATGTTTCCCGCGCCGATGACCCCGATTTTTCGGACCGCCATTTTCCCCTCTTATCTCGCCGTCGTGCAGGTGTCGGAGCAGCGGAGGAGAACTTTTCCCTCCCGGCTGACGAGCCAGAACATGCTGTCGCCGGAGGAAACGAAGAACCCCTCGTCCGTTTCGGCGACGAGGTCCTTGATCTCCGCCTTGTCGAGGCGGCTCCGCCAGAGGACCTTGCCGCTGGCCTTCTCCAGGAGGGCGAGCTCGCCTTCGTCGTTTCCGGTCAGGACCCCCGAGCCGATCTCCTGGACGAAGTTGACGCTTTTCCCGGCATTCACCTCCCACAGAACCTTGCCGGTCGAGAGGTCGAGCGCGGTGACGTTCCCCCGATTGCCGTGATGGGGCTTGTCCCAGTGGAAGTACCGAACCGTCGCGGTCGCCGGGGCGGAAAGGGCCAGCGCGAGCAGGGCACCGACGATGGGTTTCATGGCGTGTCCTCCGGTTCCTTCAGTTTACGTTCTCCTTAAGGCCAGCCCGGAGGCCGGCGCGGGCTGCGTAGAATCACCCATCGTGAAACGGCGCTTCGCTTTCGCATTTCTCTTCATCGCCGGTCACTTCAGTGCTGTTCTGGAAGGGGAATCCGTGACCGTGCGCCATGCCGAGGGGGTCGCCCGGGGATTTCTGGTCCTTCGATCTCTCCAGAGCGGCGCCGTCATCGCCAACGGTGACCTCTTCCAGACCACGCGGGGAGACCGCGTGACGACCCGGGTCTTTTTCCGTTTCAGGGATGGGTCGCTCCAGGACGAGACCGCCGTGTACTCGCAGCGCCGGCAATTCCGGCTCCTGACCGATCACCTCGTCCAGAGCGGTCCGAGCTTTCCGCACCCCCTGGCCGTCTCGATCGACGCGACGAACGGCCGCGTGACCGTGCGCTATCGCGACGACGGCAAGGACAAGGTCATCGACGACCGGATGGAGCTTCCTTCCGATCTGGCCACCGGAATGTTGCTGACGCTCCTGAAAAACATCTCCCGGGACGTCCCGACGACGGTGTCGATGCTGTTCGCGACGCCCAAGCCGCAGCTCGTGAAGCTCGTGATCACCCCGATGGGTCCGGAACCGTTTTCCGTGGGTCGCGCGTCCTATAAGGCGACCCGGTTCAACGCCCGAGTCGTGATCGGAGGGTTGAAGGGGGTGCTCGCGAAGCTCGTAGGCAAGCAACCGCTCGACACCTCGGTCTGGATGCTCGGCGGAGAGGCTCCCGGATTCGTGCGGTCGGAGGGGCAGTTCTACCAGGACGGCCCCGTCTGGCGCATCGAGCTCGCGTCGCCGGAGTACCCGCGGGCCTCGCGGGGCCCCTAACCGCCGCTGCTATAGTCCGTTCCCCTATCCATCGGCGGTCATTCTGACCGACGACGAATCGAGACGAGGAGGACGCAACCATGTCCTTTCAAGGCAAGACCGAGCTCATTTACGTGATCGTTGCTCCGCCGGATCAGGTGAAAGAGGGCGACCGCATCTTTGCGAGCCACGCTCCCTGGATGAAGGGGTCGCATCACCGGGACGGGAACAAAGCCCTTCTGACCTATAACGTGGCCAAGGCTCCCGAGCTTTCGGACCCGTTCGATCAGAACTCCGCGCCGACCGGAAACACGGTCTTCATCCTGCACGAGATCTACGAGACCGACGCCGGCGTGACCGACCACTTCCAGCAGACGTCGTCGGGCTGGCCGGATTTTCCCGGCCTCGTCCAGTGGCTGGGGAAATGCAAAGTCACGGGGGTGCCGGCGGCTCCCATCATCAACTCGCTCTGGTAGGCGGTCAGTTCACGTCGAGTTCATCAAAACACCGACAGAGTCCGGTTTTCTCGAAAGGAGACTGAGCATGTTGAGGAGATGGATACAGACCCCGGCTTTCCCGGTGCTCGTTCTGATCGCCGCCTTCTTTGTACCGCAGCGCGCCGAGGCGGCGCCGATGAAGGGCGGGAAGAGTTTCGTCGTAACGCCTGCGGGGGACATGAAGTGGGTGGCTCTGCCGGATGCACCTCCGGGACCCATGCTGTCCGTGATCTCGGGCGATCCGAAGAAGGGCGCCTATACCGCGATCGAGAAGTTTCCGGCCGGTTTCTCGGCGCCAATGCACACGCATCCTTCGAGTCACAAGGTCGTGATCATCTCGGGGACGTGGATCCACGGGGAGCCCGGCAAGCCGGACGTGCGGCTCGGGCCGGGCTCTTACCTTTTTCAGCCGGCGGGCCAGAAACACTCGACGGCCTGCGACGCCGCGTCGGAGTGCGTTTTCTTGATCGAGAGCAGCGGGAAGTTCGGCCTCAACATAGTCGGGGAGATGAAGAAGCCGGCGAAGTAAGGGCCCGGTCCCTATCGTTTCGGAGAGGCTGCGGGAGCGGACCACCGGAAGCGTGTCCGTTCCCGAGAAGAGTTGTGCGCCTGCCGCGCTCAGAACGCCGGACCTTTAGCTCCCGAGGCCCTTGACGGGCGCGAAGCCTGCGGATGCGGCGAGTAGAATCGCCGCGGCAAAGACCCCATGACACTTGCGTCCGGCACGCGTCTCGGCAAATACGAGATCCTCGCGCCGATCGGCGTGGGAGGAATGGGTGAGGTCTACCGGGCACGAGACAGCAAGCTGGATCGCGACGTGGCGATCAAGGTTCTGCCGCTCTCCCTCGCCGGCGATCCCGACGCGCTCGCTCGGTTCGAGAGGGAGGCGAAGGCGGTGGCCGCGCTCTCTCACCCGAACATCCTTGCGATCCACGACTTCGGAATGCACGACGGCACTGCCTATGCCGTGATGGAGCTCCTGGAGGGCGAAACGCTGGGCGCCAGGCTCACCGCTGGGCCCATCCCGCGCAAGCAGGCGGTGGACTACGCCCTGCAGGTTGCCAGGGGTCTTTCCGCCGCCCACGAAAAGGGGATCGTCCACCGGGACTTGAAGCTCGAGAACCTCTTCGTCACCAAAGACGGCCACGTCAAGATTCTCGACTTCGGCCTGGCAAGGCGGGTCGAGGAGTTCTCTCCCGACGGGGAGACCAGCCATCCCACCGTCTCCAGCTACACCCAGCCGGGAACCGTGATGGGGACCATGGGCTACATGTCGCCGGAGCAGGTGCGGGGCCTTCCCGTGGACCATCGCTCGGACATCTTTTCCTTCGGAGCGATCCTCTACGAGCTCCTGACCGGCGCGAAGGCGTTCAAGAAGGACACAACGAGCGACACGGTGGCGGCGATCCTGCGGGACGAGCCGCCGGAGCCCGCGGATTCCGGCAGAGACATTTCGCCCGGCCTGGACAACATCGTTCGGCATTGCCTGGAGAAGGACCGTGACCACCGCTTTCAGTCCGCCAGGGACATCGTCTTCGCGCTTTCGGAGCCCACGTCGTCCACCTTTACGAGCGGCGCGCGATTCGTGGAGGCGCCGCCACTCCGCAAGCGCAGGGCCGTCTCCCTCCCCGCCATCACGGCCGCGGCGATCCTCCTGCTAGCTGTCGTGGGAGCTGTCGCGGGAGTCTTCCTCTGGCGAAGGTCCCACCCGAGCGCCGGCGAAGTCGCCGCAGGCGAAGTCGCGGCCGTCAAACGGGTGGCCGTGCTGCCGTTCGAGAACCTCGGCGCTGCCGAAGACGACTACTTCGCGGACGGAATCGCCGATGAGATCCGCAGCAAGCTGACCTCGCTGCCGGGAGTCGAGGTGATCGCGCGCGGCAGCTCGGCGCCATACAGGAAGACGACGAAGACTCCGAGTCAGATCGCCCGGGAGCTCGGAGTCGGATACCTCCTGACGGCCACAGTCCGATGGGAAAAGAGCGAAGGAAGCGGCCGCGTCCATGTCACCCCCGAGCTCGTCGAGGTGAGGAAAGCCGGCGCTCCCACGGCGAAGTGGCAGCACGGATTCGACGCGGCGCTGACGGACGTCTTTGCCGTGCAGTCGGTCATCGCGTCGCGAGTTGCCGAGGCTCTGGGTGTCGCGCTCGGGGCGGTCGAGGAGAAGCGGCTTTCGGAGAAGCCTACTCAGGACCTCGCCGCCTACAACGCCTACCTGAAAGGCGAGGAGATCTGGAACGGCATGGGTGACGATGCCCCCAGTATTCGGAAGGCGCTCGGCTTCTACGATCAGGCCGTGGCGCTGGATCCCGCTTTTTTGCAGGCGTGGGCGCGGGTCTCCTGGGCCAGCTCGATCCTGTACGCCAACAGCACGCCGACGCCCGCGCTCGCGGAGCGTGCCCGGTCAGCCGCCGAAAAGGCCATTGCGCTCGCACCCAGCCGCCCGGAGGGGTACCTGGCGTTCGGCCACTTCGAACGGTTGGTGTCCCAGAACTTCAACCGCGCGCTGGAGCAGTACGCAAAGGGGCAGCGCGTTGCGCCCGGCAACGCCGATCTCCTCTATGGAACGGCGCGTGCCCAGGAGGGCCTCGGGCGCTGGGATGCAGCGGTGGAACGCCTGAGGCAGGCGGCGAGCGTCGATCCCCGGTCGGTCGTCAATTTGACGGCTCTCGGCTACGCGCTCCAGCGTCTCCGGCGCTATCCCGAAGCGCGGGAATTCTACGAGCGCGGTCTGGCGCTCGCGCCCGCCAATCTGAGCCTGATCGGAGAGACGGCCATGACGCATCTGGGCGAGGGGAATCTGGCCGGCGCCAGAGCTGTCCTCCATGCCGTGCCCAAGGATGTCGGATCCATCGCCCTCGTGGCCTACGTGGCGACCGCCAATGATCTCGTCTGGGTTCTCGACGAACAGCAACGAGAGCTTCTCCTGCGGCTCACGCCGAGCGCGTTCGACGACGACCGGGGCACATGGGCCCGCTGCTTGAGTCAGGCGTCCGCCCTCGAGCGCGACGCGGCGAACGTACGCGCCTATGCGGAGGAGGCCCGGCAGGCATTCGACGACCAGCTTCGCGCCGCGCCGGACAATGCGCAGCGCCACGTCGTTCTCGGCCTCGCGCTGGCGTACCTCGGCCGAAAAGAGGAAGCGATTCGGGAAGGAGAGCGTGCCGTCGTCCTCGCTCCGGTGGCGAAGGATGCGTTGAGAGGTCCCTACTACCAGCACGAGCTGGTTCGGATCTACATGCTCGTCGGCGAGCCGGAGAAAGCGCTCGACAGGCTGGAGCCCCTCCTGAAGATCCCCTACTACCTCTCGCGCGGCTGGCTCGAGATCGACCCCAACTTCGACTCGCTGCGCGAGAACCCGAGGTTCCAAAAGCTCCTCGCCGGCGGGTGAGTGAAGTGGTGCGCCAGCCGCGATTCGAGCGCGGGACCTTTATCTCGGCGCTCAGCTCCTCCCCAGTAGCGACGTCCAGTTGACGAGCAACTCCAGGGGCGGCGATCTCTGATCGGCGGATTGGGTATTGACGAGAAAACGGCTCCCGTCGGCGGAGACGTCGTAGGCCGCGTTCTGGTTCAGGAGTTTGAGATTCACCGGGAAGAGCTCGGCGAGTGTGCAGGCGCGAAACGTCCCGTCTGCGGTAACGGGAACGGCCATCATCTTGTTGTCGAGACTCAGGTAAAAAAGCTCCTTTCCATCGCGCCGCCAGACGGGCAAGTGCCCTCCGGATGTCGAGACCTGCCACTTCTCGCCGGGGCCCGGGAAAGCCCGGACGTGGATTTCCTCCCTTCCCGTCTCGTCCGAGGTGTAGGCGATCCATCGGCCGTTCGGCGAAAACCGGCTGTTCACCTGGTTCCAGCCCTCTGTCGCGACTGGAACGACGCGGTGCCCGGCAGCCGTATCCAGAATCCACATCTGCAGGTTCCGCTTGCCGCGGGCCTGGACGACATCGAAGGTGAGAAAGCGGCCATCGGGAGACCAGTCCTCGGGGGTCCGATTGTCGGGGGACTCCGCGAGGACCTCCTCCTTTCGACCGTCGATCGGCTTGACCCAGAGATCGAAGTGAGCCCCTTTCGCCTTTCGGTCGGATGCGAAGGCGATGCGTTTTCCGTCCCTGGACCAGACCGGAACGTTGTCGTGCGCCGGACTGAAGGCGAACTTCGTGCCGGCGCCGCTCGAGGTGTCGTAGATCCAGACCTCCGTCGTGTCGCGGTTCGGGTCAGAGACGTCCAGGGCGATCCGGCGCCCATCGGGCGACAACGCCGGATTTCCGATGAAACCCACCTCCCCGACGGACCCGACCTGCCTGCCGCTGCGGTCGAGCCACAAGAGGCGCGACGGTACGTCGAGAGCGCGCGCCGCGACGAGCACGCCGTTGGTCGAGACGGAGAAGGGCCACAGGAACTGAAACCCATAGACGACGAGCCTCTGAGCGATCGGCGCGGGTTCCCCTTTCATCTCGAGCCGCGAGAGGTCGAGCTCCTGAGCGAGGAGCGTTCCATCCCGGACGTAGAGCAACTGGCCCGCGGCATAACTCGGTGCCGAGGCCACGGGCACGAGCGCCTTGTCGGTCTTTCCGTCGATCGAGCCGACCCGGATCGAGTTGGCCGGATCGTCGGCGGTCGCGCTCAAATCGGCCGCCATGTAGAGGAAGTGGCGGCCGTCCGGCAGAAACTGCGGGTAACGGTGCGCCGTCTCGTGGCGGGAAGCGTCGACCTTCGTGACCGGGACGGGCTGGCCTCCCGCCGCCGGCACTCGATAGAGCCCGGAATTCGGCGCCGGGGCGAAGACGATCGTGCCGTCTCGATTCCAGGCGCCGCCCATACCCCGCTCCGCGATGCAGATCGTCAAAACCGGGCCTCCGTCGGCGTTCACCCGCTTCAACTTCCCTTCGTTGGAGTCGAAGAAACCGATGAAGCGGCCGTCCGGCGACCAGAAGGGGAGGAAGGCGTCTTCGCCCCCGGGTACTGGCTGGGAAGAGGAACCATCCAGCCGCCGGATCCAGAGAGCCGGCTGCCCGCCGGTTTTCGCGGCGGTGAACGCGAGCCGCGTTCCATCCGGCGAGACCGCCAGCTCGCCCAGGGTCGTCATCGTCTCGGGCAGCGCGAGTATCGCGCGGACAGCCGGCAGGGGACGGGGAGCCCGGCGCAGGTAGACCGCCGCGAAAGCCGCCGCGAGCAGTGCCGCGACGGCAAGGCCAGCCCATGCCAAACGTTCGCGGCTCCTGCGCCGCGCGATCACCGGCGCCGACACGGCCGCCGAAGAGCCTTCGCCGATCCATTTCAACTGCACCGCGACGTCGCGGGCCGACTGCCACCGGTCCTCGGGATCTTTCGCGAGACAGGTGCGCACCACGCGCTCCAGGGCCGGCGGCGTAATGGGCGAAACGCTCGAGATCGGCGGCGGATCGTTCTGCATGATCGCCGAGATGAGCGACGCCTGGCTGGAGCCGGCGAACGCCTTCTTCGCCGTCGCCATCTCGTAGAGAACGCAGCCCAATGCAAAGATGTCCGTTCGCGCGTCGGCTTCCTTCCCCTCGAGCTGTTCCGGCGCCATGTACTCGAACGTTCCGAGGATCGTTCCCTCCCGGGTGAGGGCGTGCTGCGTCGGGACGGACGTGCCGCCGACGGCAGGAGCGGCGGGAGCAATCGCTTTCGCGAGGCCGAAGTCGAGGAGTTTCACACCCGACTTCGTGATCATCACGTTTCCGGGTTTCAGGTCCCGATGCACGATCCCCTGCCGGTGCGCCTTGTCGAGCGCATCGGCGATCTCGATGCCATAGCGGAGCACCTGCTCGAGGCTGAGCGGACCCTTCAACAGGCGCTCCGAGAGCGTCTCTCCCTGCAGGTACTCCATGACGAGGTACTCGGTCTCGCCTTCGCGGCCGACGTCGTAGAGCGCGCAGATGTGCGGGTGCGACAGCTGCGAGATCGTCTTCGCCTCCCGCTCGAAGCGCTGGCGGGAGGCGGGTGAAGACGCCAGGTGCTGCGGCAGGACCTTCACCGCGACCGTGCGCTCGAGGCGCGTGTCCCGGGCGAGATAGACCTCGCCCATCCCGCCCGCGCCGAGCGGGGAGAGGATCTCGTAGGGGCCCAGACGAGCGCCTGGAGACAGGGACATTTCGAGGAATCCTATCCGCGATTGCCGACCGATCGACGCTGGCGCCGTGACGTTGACCCGGTTGCAACGGCGCGATGCCGCTACAGCAAGAGAGCTGCGTCGCGAAGGATTTGGAAAATTTGGTGCGCCCGCCGCGATTCGAACGCGGGACCTTTAGCTCCGGAGGCTAACGCTCTATCCGGACTGAGCTACGGGCGCAAAGATCGAACGACTTGGGGTGAGTGGAGGGATTTGAACCCTCGACATCCAGATCCACAGTCTGGCGCTCTAACCAGCTGAGCTACACCCACCGCGGGAACGGGCGAGTCTAAAGCAAACGGGCCCGGCCTGTCATTCCGGTCACTATCCGGGCCGTTCGAGGACGGTCGGGGTCGAGCTATCGCTTCGGCTCGGCGGCCGCGTTCTTAGCGACGTAGCGGAGCTCGATCGACTTCAAGCCATAGGGGGACCGCACCCGGTCACCCTGCACGAACAGCCGGACGGGGCCCTCGCTTTCCGGAAGCGGGCCAGCGGCAGACTCGGCGACCAGGAACACGCGGGGATCCGCGCGGTGCATGAGGAGCTCGCCGACCGAGAAGACGACGGAGTAACCGTCCCGGGCGGTCGCGACGACGATCGCGGGCGCGACCTTGCGCTGGCCCGCCATCGACCGCGTGTCGAGGCCCGCTTTCTCCAGGACTTCCAGAAGGGGCAACCCGTGGTACACGACCGCGTCGCCGACGGCCGCCTCCACGTTGATGTCCATGCGGCCGTGGCCCAGGAGAGTCGAAGGCTGAATCGCACGGTCGGCCACCCCCGGCATGCGGAGCACCGGCGGCTCGGCCGCGCGGAGGAATGCGGCAGCGGCGGCCAGCACGAGCGCCGCGCCGAGACGCTTCTTCACGTCCATGGCTCGTCCAGGGAAGGTCCGTAGATCGACGGGACTTTCCCGTCCTTCATCCGCACGTAGACCGAGAGCTGCCCGCGGTGGTGGATGGAATCCATCAGGAAAAGCCAGAGGACCTCGCGCACGGGCACGTCGCCCATGGCCTTGGGGCCCGTGAA
>JBBQKV010000051.1:0-17416 GCA_038327245.1 Acidobacteriota bacterium | reverse complement strand
CGCCACTCACCGCGCCGAGATGGACCGGTACGACGCGGTCCTGATCCACGACATCGGGGACGGGCGCATCGTCGGGTACTTCACCGACGGCCGGCCCGACCTCCATCCCGCGCTGGCGAAAGTCCTGGCGCCCGTGGCCGGGTGGGGCGCGGCGGGGTTGAACGACGAAGCGATCCTGGGCACCGACAACTTCGACTTCCTGCTGGAGGGAGTTCCGAACCTGATCGCCGACCAGGAGACGGCGAGGTATCTGGCCGACTACCACGCCGAGTCCGACACGCTCGACAAGGTCGACCTCGGCCAGGCCCGCAAGAACGCGGCGATCGCGGCGGTGGCAGTGACCGGGATCGCCAACGCGCCGGCGCGGATCGGCCAGCGGCAGTCCCGCGCCGAGGTCGCGCGCGTCCTCGAGAAGGCCGGCCTCGCCGACCAGATGAGGACGTACAGCCTGTGGGCGGACTGGGAGAGCGGAAAGCGGGGCAGGAAGTAAGCCCCGGGCCGATCCGCCGCCTCCTCGTTGCCAACCGCGGCGAAATCGCGGTGCGGATCTTCCGGACCGCCCGCGAGATGGGGATCGGGACGGTCGCCGTCTTCGCGGAAGACGACGCCGCCGGGGCCCACGTCTCCCGGGCCGACCGCGCCGAGTCGCTCGGCGGGGGAGGCGTCGCCGAGACCTACCTTTCGATCCGCCGGATCCTCGACGCCGCGCGGCGTTCCGGAGCCGGCGCCATCCACCCCGGCTACGGATTCCTGTCGGAGAACGCGGGCTTCGCCCGGGCGGTCGCGCAGGCCGGCCTCCTCTGGGTCGGCGCGCCCCCGGAGGCGATCGACGAAATGGGGGACAAGCTCCGCGCCCGCGCCCGCATGCGGGAGGCGGGCGTGCCCGTGGTCCCCGGATCGGAGGGCGACGCGAAGGACGACCTCGCGCTCTCCGCCGAAGCGCAGCGGCTCGGCTACCCGCTCCTCGTCAAGGCTTCCGCGGGGGGCGGCGGAAAAGGGATGTCCCGTGTCGACCGGGCGGAGGACCTTCCGGCCGCGCTCGCGGAGGGCCGCCGCATCGCCCTCGCTGCCTTTGGCGACGACGCCGTTTATCTCGAGACGCTGCTGGAGAGCGCGCGGCACGTCGAGTTCCAGGTCTTCGGCGATCGCGCGGGCAACGTCGTCCATCTCCTCGAGCGCGAGTGCAGCGTCCAGCGACGGCACCAGAAGATCGTGGAGGAGACTCCGAGCCCGGCGCTCGATCCCTCGCTGCGAAGCCGGATGGGAGAGGCCGCGGTCGCCGCGGCACGGGCCGTCGGATACGTCGGCGCCGGCACGATCGAATTCCTGCTGGACGCGGGGGGAAGCTTCTACTTCCTGGAGATGAACACCCGGCTGCAGGTCGAGCACCCGATTACCGAGGAGACGCTCGGCGTCGACCTCGTGCGGGCGCAGCTCGACGTGGCGGCCGGGGCCGAGCTTCCGGAGTCCTGGCGCGCGGGCGCGCCGGCGGCGCGCGGCCACGCGATCGAGATGCGCCTCTACGCCGAGGACCCCGTGGAGTTCCTGCCGCGCGCGGGCACGATCCGGGAGTGGATCGAGCCGTCGGGGCCCGGGGTCCGGGTGGACGCCGGGGTCGAGCGGGGCACCCGGGTCGGCGTCGACTACGATCCGCTCCTCGCCAAGCTCGTCGTCCACGCGGCCGACCGTCCTGCCGCGATCGACCGGGCGCTCCGGGCACTCGGGGAGTGGGTCGTGCTCGGCGTCGAAACCAACCTGCCGCTCCTGCAGGAAGTCCTCGGATCGGAGGCGTTCCGCGCCGGCCGCTATTCGACGGACCTGGTGACGTCCCTCGTTCGCTCGCCGCGAGCCGAGGTCCCGGATGCCGCCTGGATCGCCGCCGCTCTTGCATTTGGAGAGAGGACGGGGCCGGCGACAGAGGCTTTGTCCGCAGCCGTGGCCGACCCCTGGGAGTCGGCCGACGGGTGGCGTCCGTGACGTCCGCATTCCGGCTGGAGGCGGGCGAAGAGGAACGCGAGATCCGGATCGCGGAGGGCACGGCGACGGTCGGGGATCAAAAGGTCGCCTATCGGGAGATCCGGGCCGAAGGAAGAGGGCTGGTCGCCCTGGAGGTGGCCGGCGAAATTGTCCCGGTCCGCGTCTTCCGCGATTCGAACCAGGTCTCCGTCTGGTGCGCCGGGCGGACTTTCGAGATCCGCCGGAAGTCGCGCGAGGCGCAGACCCGGAGAACCTCGGCGACGGACCACGGGCCGGGTCTTCTCGCTCCGATGCCCGGCCGCATTCGCCGGATTTCCATCCCGCGCGGCGAGCGGGTGACGAAGGGCGACGTTGTGCTGGTGCTCGAGGCCATGAAGATGGAGCACGCCATCCGCGCGCCCCGGGACGGCGTCGTGACGCTTCTCCCCCATCGCGAGGGCGACCTGGTCGACGCGGGCGCCGTCCTCGCGGAGATCTCGTGATCGTGGACGACCGCTGCGGGGGATAATCCGCCCGATGTCCGAGCCGCAGGAGTATCCGCTCGACCGGCCATCCCTGCCCCGGCGGGCGACGGTGTACGAAGTCGGCCCGCGCGATGGACTGCAGAACGAGTCGGAAACCCTTCCCGTAGACGTCCGCATCCGCTTCGTCGATCTCCTGACGGAGGCGGGTCTTCCGGCGATCGAGGTCGGCTCGTTCGTCTCACCCGCCGCCGTTCCGCAGCTCGCGGATACGGAGGAGGTCTTCCGCCACATCCGTCGCGCGAGCGGCGTGCGCTACCCGGCTCTCGTTCCGAACGTGCGCGGCCTCGAGCGCGCGATTGCCTCGGGCGTGCGGGAGATCGCGGTCTTCACCGCGGCGTCGGAAACCTTCAACCGGCGAAACATCCACGCCGGCATCGACGAGTCGATCGAGCGCTTCCAGCCGGTGGTGGCGCGAGCGGCGGAAGAACGGATTCGCGTCCGCGGCTACGTCTCGACCGCGTTCGGCTGCCCTTACGAGGGAGAAATCTCGCCCGAGGCCGTGCGGGAGGTCGTTCACAAGCTGCTGGACCTGGGGGTGGACGAGATTTCGATCGGCGACACGATCGGCGTCGCCACTCCGGCGGGCGTCTACGACGTCGTCGAGACGCTCTACGACTCCGGTGTCACGCGCGGCGTGCTCGCCCTGCACATGCACGACACCCGGGGAACCGCTCTCGCGAACGTCTATGCGGGACTGGAGTGCGGGATCACGACGTTCGACTCGTCGGCGGGAGGCCTGGGCGGATGTCCCTACGCGCCCGGCGCGTCGGGGAACCTCGCCACCGAGGACCTTCTCTACATGCTGGAGGGACTCGGGATCGGGACGGGCGTGACCCTGCCAAAAGTTGTCGCCGCGTCGCGTTTTCTGGCGGACGCGCTGGGACGCCGGCCGCCCGGACGCTACCTGTCGGCCGTGTGGGAACAGGACCTCGAGGTGCCGGTCGTCGAAGAAAGCTGAGGCGGCTCCGTTCCCGCGGGAAATTGACAGGTCGGCGGTCGGAGCGTACCTTCTCGAACACCGATGGAAAAAAAGATCCTCGTTGCCGACGACAGCCTGACCATCCAGAAAGTCGTCGAGCTCACGTTCGCCGACAGCGACTACCGACTGACCTGCGTCTCCAACGGAAAGCTCGCGCTCGAGGCGGTTCGCCGGGATCCGCCGGACCTCATCCTGGCCGACGTCGTCATGCCCGAGAAAAACGGGTACGAGGTCTGCGAGGAGATCAAGAGGAACCCGGCGACCGCCGGAATTCCGGTCTTCCTGCTCGCTGGAACGTTCGAACCGTTCGACCGGGAGCGCGCGGAGCGGTTGGGATGCGACGCGATCGTTTCGAAGCCCTTCGACTCCCACCAGCTCTTCCGCCAGGTCGAGTCCCATCTCGCCAACCGGCCGCCGGCGTCCCGGGTGACCGGACCGATCTCGCGGGATCCGCTCGCGGCGGCGCCGATATCGGTGCACCCGTTCCCGGCGGCGCCTTCGGTTGCCTTTCACGAGCCCGCGGGCTTCGTGGAGGAGGATTTCACCGGGTCGATCCGGAACCTGCGGGGAGTCGGCCGGGAAGAGCCGCTCGAGAACCTCTACGGTCCGGAAGACGTCGACTCGGCGCTCGCCGCGTTCCAGGCCGTGGAACCCAACCTCTGGATCGAGGCGCCCGCCGCGGATCGGCCCGCTCCGGATGCCGCGCGGGCGACGGACCCGATTCCGGCTCGTCCCGTCGGAGCGCCTCCGCCGCCCATCGCGGAGCGCCCGGAGCCCCCGGCAACCGACGATGGTCACACGCAGAGGATCGACGTCACCCGTTTCCGAAGTCCTTTCGAACCGGCGCCCGCAGCGCCGCCGCCTTCGGCCGATGCCCCGGAGCCGGGTCCGCCCGCGCGGTCGCCGGAGCCGCCGCCAGGGAGTAGCCCGTCTCCCGCCGTGACGGCGACATCGGGACGAGAGCTCTCCGAAGCCGACATCGAAGCGGTCGCGGAAAAGGTCGCGAGGCGGGTGATCGAAAAACTCTCGGAGCGCATCGTGCGGGAAATCGCCTGGGATGTCGTCCCGGAAACCGCCGAGCTCGCCGTTCGCGAACGCATCCGGGAACTCGAGAGCGGCGTCGACTAGCGCCGCTCACCCCGACACTCCCGACCGTCCGTTCGTCGCTCCGTGGCGAATCCCCCGTGTTTCTGATAAGGAGTGCGGGCCTTTTGCGCCTTTTCTCATGAACCGAGATCCCCTGGACTCCCGGAGAGCTTCCGGCGACGAAGGTCGCGGCGGATCCGTGGATACCGTGGCCGGGGGAGCGTCCGCGAAGCTCGAGAAAACGTTCGATCCGGCCCACTTCGAGGAGCGCTGGTACCGGACCTGGGAGGAGGAAGGCCGCTTTCAGCCGGTCGGACCGCCCGGCTCTCCGCGGTTCGTCATGGTCATCCCTCCTCCGAACGTAACCGGCCGGCTCCACATCGGGCACGCCTTCGGGCGAACCCTCGAGGACATCCTCGCCCGTTGGAAGCGGATGCTCGGTTACCGGGTGCTCTGGGTCCCCGGGACCGACCATGCCGGGATCGCGACCCAGATGGTGATCGAGAGGGAGCTCGCGAAGGAGGGGATCGACAAGTTCGACCTCGGCCGCGAGAAGTTCATCGAGCGGGTCTGGGCCTGGAAGCGCGACGCCAAGGACACGATCCAGTCGCAGATCCGGCGGCTCGGGTGCTCGCTCGACTGGTCCCGGGAGCGCTTCACGCTCGACCCCGACCTCTCCGAGGCAGTCCGGCACGCGTTCGTGACCCTGTACCACGAGGGTCTCATCTATCGGGGACGGTACGTCGTCAACTGGTGCCCGCGCTGCGGGACCGCCGTCTCGGACCTCGAGGTGGTTCACCGCGACGTGGACGGTCAGCTCTACCGGATCCGATACGACGTCTCGGGGGTGTCATCGGGGGCCGTGGTCGCGACGACCCGCCCGGAGACGATGCTCGGCGACACCGCCCTCGCGATCCACCCGGAAGACCCCCGCACCGCGAAGCTCCGCGGAAAGACGGCGGCGCTGCCCATCGTGGGCCGCGCGCTTCCCGTGATCGAGGACCCGATCCTGGTCGACCGCGAGTTCGGCACCGGCATCGTGAAGGTCACCCCGGCGCACGACGCCAACGACTTCGCGGTCGGCAAGCGCCACGGCCTGACCGAGATCGTCGTGATCGGTCCGGACGGAAAGATGACCGCGGAGGCCGGAGAGTACGCGGGCCTCGACCGTTTCGAGGCGCGCCAGGAGATCGTGAAGAGGCTCCAGGCCGAGAACCGTCTGGTCGGAGTCGATCCGCACCGGCATTCGCTCGGGCACTGCCAGCGCTGCGACACCGTGATCGAGCCCTATCTCTCGACCCAGTGGTTCGTGAAGATCGCGCCGCTCGCGCAGCCCGCGATCCGCGCGGTCGAGGCGGGCGAGATCCGCTTCGTGCCGGAGCTCTGGACGAAGACCTACTTCGAGTGGATGCGGAACATTCACGACTGGTGCATTTCCCGCCAGCTCTGGTGGGGCCATCGGATCCCGGCGTTCACCTGCGTCAACGGACACGTGACCGTGGCCGACTCGGACCCGGACGCGTGCGAGACCTGCGGGTCGGGCGAGCTCCGGCAGGACCCGGACGTGCTCGACACCTGGTTCTCGTCGCAGCTCTGGCCGTTCTCGGTCTTCGGGTGGCCGAAGCAGACCGAGGACCTCGAGGATTTCTATCCGACGGACGTCCTCGTCACGGGTTACGACATCCTGTTCTTCTGGGTGGCGCGCATGATCATGGCCGGGATCCACTTCACGGGCCGACGCCCTTTTTCGACGGTCAACCTCCACGGGCTCGTCCGCCTGGCGGGGGAGAAGATGTCCAAGACGCGTGGAAACGTGGTCGATCCGCTCGTGGCGATCGAGGAGTTCGGTGCGGATGCGCTGCGCTTCACCTACGCGAGCTCCGCGACTTCGGGCACCACTGTCACGCTCGACCGGGAGCGCCTCTCCAGTTCCCGCAGCTTCGCGACCAAGCTCTGGAACGCGGCGCGGTTCACCCTTTCGCAGCTCGACGCGGGGCCGAGGGCGGAGATCCTGCCGGGTCGGGAGCTGTCGCTCCCGGATCGGTGGATCCTGTCGCGCCTTTCGGCGACGGCCGCGGACGTCAACCGCTGGCTGGGCGAGTTCCGGTACGACGAGGCGTCCCAGGCTCTCTACGGCTTCCTCTGGCACGAGCTCTGTGATGGCTACCTCGAGATGGTCAAGCCGGTCCTGTCGGGCCGCGACGGTGACGAGGCCGCGCGCGAAACCGCCCGCGGCGTTCTCGAACGGTGCCTCGCGGACTCGCTCGCGCTCCTCCATCCCTTCATGCCGTTTCTGACCGAGGAGATCTGGGAAAAGCTCACGGGTCGGACGGGGACGCTGATCGTGTCGCCGTATCCGGCCGGGGACCCGGCCTGGCGGGACCTGGCCGCCGAGCCCGCGGTCGAGCGGATGCGGGCTCTCGTCACGCGAGTCCGAAACTTCCGAGGGGATCGGCGCGTATCGCCGACCGAGCCGGTCATCCTCTCGGTGGACCCGGCTTCCGCCGCGGAGGCGGAGGAGATCCGGACGCTCGAGCCGCTTCTCCGGCACCTCGGCCGGCTCGCCGACCTTCGGTTCGGGCCGGCTGCGGACGGAGCCGAGCGCGACGTCGTGTCGGGGATCGCGGTCGCCCTGTCGCTGCCCTCCCTGGCGGCGGGCGCGAACCGGGAACAGATCGCGCGGACGCTGTCGCAGCTGGATGGAGAGATCGGAGATCTCGCGGCGAAGCTTCAGAACGCCGCGTTCCTGGAGAAGGCGCCGCCGCCGGTCGTCGAAAAGGTGCGGCGCCGGCTGTTCGAGCTCGAGCAACGAAGGGCGGCCCTCGCCACCCCGGCGTCCGAATGATCGAGCGGCCGGCGTGATCGAATTCGGCGGCGGGACGCTCGATCCGGATCGGTGGAGCGTCTTCCAGAACCTGGCCTGCCTGGTTTCGATCGGATCGTCGAACGACCTCGCGCGCGAGGTGATCGACATCTACTTCCGGGAAGAGCAGGCACTCCCGGCGACGGTCTTCCTCGCGGAGGAGCAGCCGGGCGCGCGCGGCCGCCATGGCCGCGCGTGGAAGGCGCCGAAAGGCCGCGGAATCTACCTGACCTTCGTGCGGGCGGTGTCCGAGGCGGAACCGCTGTCGGTCGTCCCGATCGCGGTCGCGCGCTGGACCCGCGAGGCGCTCAAGGACGCGTGCGGGATCGAAGCCGAGCTCAAGTGGCCCAACGATCTCTACGTGGGCCGGCGCAAGCTCGCCGGCGTGCTCGCCGAAGCGCGCACTCAGGGGGACGACGCCTACCTGGCGGTGGGGATCGGCATCAACCTCCTCGGTCCCGCCGCGGAGCTCGGCGTTCCGCATGCCACCACCGTGGAGGAAGAGACGGCGCGCGCGCCCGTGGTCGCCGCCGTCGTCCAGGCGCTGCTCGACCGGCTCGACCGGGAGCTCTCGCGTCCTCACTGGGCGCGGGAGGTCGAGGAGTGGGAACGCGTGTCCCTGCACCGCCCCGGGGATCGCATGCGCGTTCTTCGAGAGGGTCAGGAGCTCACAGGCCAGTACGTGGGACTCGACCCCGACGGGTTCCTGCGGCTGAAAACGCCTTCGGGAGAAGCGGTGGTCTCGACCGGAGAATTGGACGAGTGGTGACCGAAAAATCATCGTCCGCTCTCCTCGCCGTGGACGTCGGCAACACCAATACGGTCCTGGGCCTGTTCGAGGACGGAGAGCTCGCGAAGCACTGGCGGCTAACCACCCGCCGGGATGCGACGTCCGACGAGATCACGCTCTCGGTACACGGCCTTCTCGCCTCGGCCGGCCATGAGGGCAATCCCCCGCAGGACGTCATCGTCGCGAGCGTCGTGCCCTCGCTCAAGTTCCCGCTGCGGCAGTCACTCCGCCAGATCACGGGCACCGAGCCCCTTTTCGTCGAGCCCGGGATCCGCACGGGCATGCCGATCCTCTACGACGCCCCCCAGGAGGTCGGCGCGGACCGGATCGTCAACGCGGTCGCGGCCTATGAGCGCCTCGGCGGACCGTGCGTCGTGGTCGACTTCGGAACCGCTACGACCTTCGACGTCGTGACGGCGCGGGGCGAGTACGCCGGCGGCGTCATCGTCCCGGGGATCGCGATCTCGGCGGAAGCTCTCTTCGAGCGCGCCGCGAGGCTCTGGCGGGTTGAGATCCGGCGGCCCGAGAAAGTCGTGGGGAAGACGACCGCCGGCTCGATCCAGTCCGGCCTCTACTTCGGGTACCTGTCGCTGGTCGACGGCCTGATCGACCGCATCGCCCGTGAGATCGGCGCGAAACCCCGCGTGATCGCGACCGGGGGACTCGCCGAGCTCTTCGGGAGCGGCTCCGAACGCATCGAGGAGGTGGACCCTCTCCTCACGCTAACGGGCCTTCTTCTCATCCATGAACGAAACCGAGGAGGATAGGTCCTACTACGGCGCGGTCGAGGCGGCCTTCATCGCGCGCCGCGGAACTCCGTTTCTCCTGTCGCCGAAGGACTTCGCGTTGCTGAAGGAGTGGCGCGCGCTCGGCATCCCGATCGAAGCCATCGAGGTCGGCCTGGACGACTCGTTCACGCGGCGCGAGGAGCGCGGCGCCGCGGGCCGCGTGAATTCGCTCTCATACTGCCGGGACGCGATCCTCTCGGCGTGGGAGCGCCGCGCCGAAACATCCGTCGGGAGGGGCGCGGGGCGCGCCGAGGGGGAGTCTCCCGACGTCGCCGGGGCTCTGGCGGCCCTCTCGCAGCGTCTCGACTCGGTCGCGCGCGTCCATCCGTCGTTGACGCAGCCGATCGAGTCCGCGCTGCGCTCGCTCGAACGACTCACCCGATCGGGCAAGACGCCGGGCGAGGTCGAGGCGTCGCTCGCCCGCCTCGACCGCCGGATGTCCAACGAGATCGCCGACGCCCTTCCAGAGGAGCGCCGGCGGCGGTTGGACGCGGAGGTGGAGAGCCTGCTCGCGAAAGCCCGGATCCAGATGGATCGCGAGACCGAGGAGAAGACGCGGAGGGCTCTGACGCGGCGGACCCTGCGAGACGAGCTGGAGCTTCCGCGCCTGACGCTGCTCGGCGGCTGACGGGCGTCCGATGCCTTTTTTCGTGTCCCATGTCCCCCGTCCCGTGTCCCGACAATAGAGAGAGAGGTCCGCCATCTCTTCTCTCCGCCGCGTCCGAATCTCCCGTCTCGCGCCGACCGGCGAAGGAATCGCACGGGCCGAGGACGGCGTGGGTTTCGTGGCGGGCGCGCTGCCGGGCGAGGAAGTGGACGCGGAGGTCGAGGAGATTCACCGCAGTTTCTGGCGGGGCCGGGCGGTCGCGGTCCACGCCGGGTCGCCCGAGCGGACTCTCTCTCCGGCGGAAGCGTGTCCCGGTTGCGACTGGGGACACTTCGAGCCGGCCGCCGCGAGGATGGCGAAGCGGGCGCTCTTCCTGGAGACGATGCAGAGGATCGGAAAGCTTCCCGCCGAGGCCTTCGGCGAGCTCCCGATCGTCCCCTCCGAGCTCGGATACCGTATCCGCAACCGGTTTCACTTCGACGGTCGGGGGGCGACGCTCGTGCTGGGGCAGTTCGCCGGCCGCAGTCACCGGGTCCTGCCGGTTTCGGCGTGCCGCGCTATCACGCCGCAGACGGGGGAGCTTCTCATCCCGATCCGCGACGCTCTCGCTGCCGGTGACGCTTCGGTGACCGAGCTCGCGACGCTCGAGAATCCGGCGGGCGACCGTCGGCTTGCGCGCGTGACGCTCGGCGAAGTCCCGCGGAGACAGGTCGCGGCCGAGGGCGAGGAGGTCGCCCGGGCCCTCTCCCCGTTCTTCGCCGGGGTGAAAGTGGTCGACCGCGAGGGCCGCCCGGTCTACCAGGCAGGGGACGCGCGGCTCCTCCTGGAAGTGGGCGAGCGGCCATTCCTCGTGTCGGCCGACTCCTTCTTCCAGGGCAATCGCCATCTGGCCGGAACGCTTGCGGCCGACGTCGGGATCGCCGGCGGGACGCGCCCGGGCGACGCACTCGACGCGTTCGGCGGAGTCGGGCTCTTCGCGGCGGCTCTCCTGGACGGGGGCCACTCGGTGACGTCGGTCGAGGGAAATCCGGCGGCCGCCCAAGATGCGGCGAAAACGAGGCAGGGCTGGGAGGACGCGGACCGGTGGCGAATCCTGCCCTCTTCGGTGGCGGGATTCCTCTCGTCGTCGTCGAGGAGGTTCGACGTGGTGGTCGTGGATCCGCCGCGCGCGGGTCTCGCGCGTCTCGCGCTGCCGATCGGGGAACGCACCCGCCGCCGCCTGGTATCCGTGTCCTGCGATCCCGCGACGCTCGCCCGCGACCTGGCGGAGCTCCTCTCGGTGTTCGAGATTGCCGACGCCCGGCTGTACGACCTCTTCCCCCTGACGCACCGGGTCGAGTCGGTGGTCACCCTCGTCCGCAAAGCCGGCGCCTCCTGATCGGACCCGTCGCCCGCTCCGGCGAAGCGCCATCCCTTTCGGCGGCGGCCGCCCTCGTCTCCGGAATCTTTCTGGGCGCCCGGGCGACGGAGGGAGAGTGGGGAGCGGTGGCCAGCGCCGTCCTCTGCGGCATTCTCCTCGTGCCGCGCCTCGGGCGTGAACCGTCGCGCCTTCGTTCCGCTTCCCTTCTGATTATCTGGGGCTGTGTCGGTTTTGCCGAGGGGAGAATCGGCATTGCACGAGCGGACCGGGCCGCGCAGGACGCCTTCGCGACTCTGCCCTCCCGGGCGGACCGGGTGGACGTCGTGGAGGGCGTCCTGACGGATTTCTGGAGCGACGCCCCGCCCCGGGCCCGCGGGCGGCTGCGGGCGGACCGGCTCCGGGTCTCCGGCCGGTGGCGGCCGTTTCCGGCGGAGGTCTTTCTCTTCGTCTCAGGCTTCGTATCTCCCGACCGCGCATCGGACCGGGGTGACCGGGTCCGCCTGGTCGGTCACCTGCGCCGCGAGGACCTGCCGGCGTCCACGCGCGACGTCGAGCTCCCGTTTCGCCGCTATCGCCTGTCGGTGAAGTCGGCCCTTCTGATTCGCCGCGTGGGACGCACGGGCTCGTCCGCTCTGTCGTTTCCGAACCGTTTTCTCCACGGCCGCCTTCCGCCGGAGGGTTCCCGCGGCGAGGCGTTCGACCGCAACGTCCGCGGGCCGCTCGATGCGCTCCTTCTGGGCCGGACGTCGCAGCTCGACCGCGGGATGGTCGCGAGCTATCGGCGCGGCGGGCTTTACCATCTGCTCGTGGTCTCCGGGCTGCACGTCGGTCTCGCGGCGGGCCTCGTGCTCGCCGTGCTGCGGTCGGCACGCGTCGGCGGAAAGCGGCGCGACGCCCTGCTGCTCGCGTCCGTCTTTTTCTTCGTCCTCGTGGGCGGCGCCAATCCGCCCGCGGTCCGCGCGGGGCTCGTCGTGGCCGTGTTTCTCGCGGCGCGTCTTCTCGAACGCCCGATCCCGGCGGCCCAGGCGCTCGGGCTCTCCGCCCTCGTTCTCTTCGCCGCGGCCCCACGCGAGATCTACTCGATCGGGACGGTCCTGACCTTTGCGGCCGTCGGCGGAATCGCTCTCCTGACCGAACCGATCCGGACGAGACTTCCGGCGAGACCCGCCTGGCTGTTCGAGGGACTGGCCACGTCGCTGGCGGCCCAGTGCGCGACGGCGCCCGCGGTGTTCTGGAGATTCAACGTCGTGGCGGGGGGCGCGTGGCTGACCGCGCCGCTCGCGATCCCTCTTTCGGCCGGGCTGATCGCGCTCGGGGCTCTCCTTCTGTTCCTGTTCGCGCTCGGGCTTCCCGCGGGAGCGCCGGCAGCCCTCTTCGCGCTCGGCTCCCGCGCCCTGGAGCTCGTGGCCGATCGGGCGGGAGGTCTCGCCTTCCTCCGGACCACACCGCCGCTCGCCGGGGTTGTCGCCGTCGGAGGTCTGACGTTCGCCGCCGTTCGCGCGCCGCTCCCGCTTCGCCGCTGGTGCGCCGCGCTCGCCGCGCTCCTCTTCGTCGGCCTCGCGCTTCGGCCGGGTCCGGGAGGTCCGGCGCGCGGTTTCTCCGTCGAGGCGCTCGACGTCGGGCAGGGCGACTCGATCCTCGTGCGCTGGGCAGGACAGGCGCTCCTCGTCGATGGCGGAGGCCCGTTCGACCTCGAGGCCGCCGACTTCGGAAGAACGCGGCTGCTGCCGAAGCTCCTCGACCGGGGGGTTACGCGTCTGGACGGCGTCATGGCGACCCATCCCCACCCCGACCACGTCCTCGGGCTGCTGGCGGTGGTCGAAGAGCTGCCGGTCGCGAGAGTCTGGATCTCCGCCGGCGCGGACGAGGCATCGCTCTTTGCCCGCCTGCGGGAATCGGCGACTGAGGCCGCGGTTCCCGTCGAGGCTCTCCCGGCCGGCCGGATCCTCCGATGGCCCGACGCGCGGCTCGTCGTGCTGCACTCCGGCGGTCTTCCCCGAAAGATCGACGCGGTCAACAACCAGTCGGTCGTCGCGATCTTCGAGCGAGATGGACGAAAGGCTCTCCTGACCGGAGACGCGGGAGCTTCGACGGAAGACGCGTTGCTCGGAAGCGCAAAGGACCTGCACGCCGACCTCCTCAAGGTCGGGCATCACGGCAGCCGTACGTCGACGACGCCGCTCTTCCTGGACGCGGTCCGGCCCCGCCTGGCGATCGTCTCCTGCGGCCGCGAGAACCGCTTCGGTCACCCGGCTCCGGAAACGCTCCGGACGCTCGCCTCCCGGCGGGTCCCGGTGTTCCGCACCGACCGGCTTTCCGACGTCCGCGTCGAGCTCCTGCCCAAGGCTACGCGGCTCGCCTGGAGAGGCCTCGAGTGAGTCCGGCCCGGCGGAAGCGTCCGCCGCTCCTGGTTCTCTTCGGGCCCACCGCCGCCGGAAAGACGGAGATCGCGGAGGAGGTCGCACGCCGCCGTTCCGGAGAGATCGTGTCGGCAGACGCCTTTGCGGTTTATCGCGGCTTCGACGTCGGCACCGCGAAGCCTTCCCGGCAGGGGGCGGCTCCGATCTCGTACCACCTGATCGACGTCGCCGATCCGCAGGAAGCGTTTTCGGCGGGACGGTGGGCTGCCGAGGCCCGGGTCGCGATCGAGGAAATCGCAGGTCGGGGCCGGCTTCCGATCGTCTGCGGAGGCAGCGGGTTTTACGTTTCCGCGCTGCTCGACGGCCTGGCCGCCGCTGATGCCCCGGAGGCGGACCTCCGAAATGGACTCGTGACCTGGGCGTCCACGCGAGGCGCGGAGAGAGCCCATCGCATGCTCGAGTTGAACGATCCCGTTGCGGCTTCGCGCATTCCGGTGCGCAACGTGCGCCGCGCGCTGCGGGCCCTGGAGATCGTTTTCACGACGGGAGCGCGGGCGTCGGGCCGGGTCGCGCGACCCGACGCGTGGCGCGAAAAATGGCGCGTCGTCAAGGTCGTGATCGAGCCGTCGCGTCGCGATCTCTATGATAGGATCGAAGACCGAGTCCGACGAATGCTGGATGGAGGTTGGGACGCTGAGGTCCGCCATCTGATCCGAAGCGGACTTCCCCTCGAATCGAACGCATTTGGCGCCATCGGATATCGTGAGGTGGCTCGCTGGATCTCAGGTCGCGCGGGAAGGGAGGAGACGCAGAGAGAGATCGTGGCGGCCACGAGACGCCTCGCCAAGCGCCAGAAGACGTGGCTCGCGCGCGAACGGGAAGCGATCCGGGTTACTCCCGAGGAAGCGCTCCCGGCAATCCTCCAGCTGCTCGACTCGAGCGCCGAGACGGAGAAAACCGAATGAACAAGGCCCCGATCAACGTCCAGGACTCCTTCTTCTACAACCTTCGGAAGGACAACACCGAAATTACGGTCCGGCTCACCTCGGGAGAGGAGCGGATGGGAAGGTTGCGGCGATTCGACAAGTTCGCTCTCGTTCTCGAAGTCGACGGCCACGAAGAGATGATCTACAAGCATGCGATCGCTTCGATTCGAGCGGAGACTCTCCCGCCCACCTCGTGAAAATCCTCCGGCGAACCGCGGCCCCGGCCGGCGGCATCGCCTTTCTCTGGCTCCTCGTCCTCCTTTCTGCGGCGTGCGCGAGCTCCCGCGGCGGGAACACTCCGGCGCACCGAGTGGGCCGCAGTGAAGAGTTCCCTCTCGATCCGCGCGAGGAGATCGCGGGCCCTTTCCCGGAAGGCGTCGAGAGCGGCTGGGCCGCGCTCGTTGCGGGAGACGCCGTTGCCGCCGAAAAGGAGTTCTCCCGAGCAAGAGCAGGGCAGCCGAACCTTGCCGCCGAGATCGGCTTGATCGAGAGCCGCCTCCTTCGCGGCCGCACCGCCGAGGCTCTCTCGGGCTGCAAGGAGGCGCTCACCGGCGCGAACCCGACAGTCCCGCTGCTCGTGGCCTGCGGCGAGGCGCGCGCCCGCGCGGGGCAGGTGTTCGAGGCGCACGAGCTCTACGCACGCGCGGCGGCCCGTTCGCGCGGACGATCCGCGATCCGGGAACGCGCTGCCGAGCTGAAGACCGAGGTGGTGGAAACGCTCCGGAAGTCCGCGTCAGCCGGTGCGAAGGACAAGAACTTTCCGGACGCGCGCGGCCGGGTCGACCGAGCCATCGAGATCGATCCGGGAGACGCCGGGCTTCACGCCCTGGCCGGAGAGATCGAGCTGTCCGCGGGGAACCGCGACCGCGGGTTCGAACGATTCCGGGAGGCCTACCGCCTGGATCCGAAGAACATCGCGGTCCAGGAAAAGCTGGCCGACCTCGCGATCGAGAAAGACCCCGCGCTCGCGGTCTCGGTTCTCGATGCGCTTTCGCGCCACGACCCCTCTTACCGGGAGCGCGCCGCGGAGGCCCGGGTCGCGTTCCGAGCCTCGAACTGGCCGGCGCCGGAGCGCGGCGCGGCCCGATCCGAGCGCTTGACGAGGGCGGGAGGGGCGACGCTCGTCTGGTGGATGTTCCCGGAGATCCGGGAGGCGAAGGTCACGGCGAGCGTCATCGCGAGCGACGCCGTTTCGCGGCGCGACACGCGAGCTATCCTGCGCGCGGTCTCGCTCGGCCTCCTCGACGTGGACCGCGAAACGCACCGGGCCCGCCCGGACGGCGCCCTGACGCGGCGCGCCGCCGCGAGGATGCTGCTGCGGCTCCTCCGGGTGGTGAATCCGGGGGTCCGCGTGCGCTGCCTCGAAGGCGGACCCGAATCGGGCCGATCCGGAGTCGAAGCGGTTCGGGCCGCCCTCCAGTGCGGTCTGCTGCCGGAGTCCGAGAATTCCTGGGTGTCGGGACGCGAGTTCACGCGAGGACTCGACCGCGTCCGAATCATGGCCACCGGAAAGGGGGATCTCGAGTGATCGATTCATCCTTGTTCCGCCGGGTCTCGATCTTTTCGGAGCTCGATCCTCCCCATCTCGATGCGCTTTCCCGCGTAGCGACCGTCCGGTCCTACGCGGGGGGGGAGTCGATCCTGCGGGAAGACGAGCCGGGCGACCTCTTCTTCGTGATCGTTCGGGGTCAGGTCAAGGTCTTCGTGGACTCGGCGCACGGACGCGAGGTGGTTCTGACGCACCTGAAGGCCGGCGACTTCTTCGGGGAGATGGCGCTCTTCGACAACGAGGCAAGAAGCGCCTCGGTTTCGGCCCTCGTCTCCTCGGAACTGGCGGTCCTCCGGCGCAAGGACTTCCTGGACGTGATGGCGGACGACTTCACGATCGCCCGCCGGATCCTCTCGACCCTTTCGGGCCGGCTGCGTCGCGCCAACGACATGATCGAGTCGCTCGTTCTCTTAGACGTCGGGGGACGCCTGGCGGGTTACCTGCTCCGTCTGGCGCAGGAATCGGGCAGCCTGGGCGAAGACGGCTGGTATTCCGTGTCCCGTCCGACGCACCAGGTCATTGCGAACTCGATCGGCGCCTCCCGCGAGACCGTGACGCGCCTCCTGCGACAGTTCACGGAGCGCGGGCTCATCCGGTCGCGGGGATCTTCCATCTGGATTCGCGACGAGCCGCGCCGCACGACCCCTTCCGGGACACGGAAGTTGTCCTCCGGGGCCGACGAGCCGCCGGTCGGGACGGAACCGGTATCCGGGAAGACGACGGGGGTCAAGGCTCCGACCGCACCGTCCAGTCCGCGGAAAGGCGAGGGCGGCCGCCGGCGGTGAACGGTCTCTGGACGCTTCCCAACTTCATCACGCTCGTCCGACTGGCGACGCTCCCGTTCTTTCTCCTGTCGATCGCGGAGGGGCGCTTCGGAATCGCCCTCATCCTCTTCGTCGGGGCGGGAATCTCCGACGGCGTCGACGGTTATCTCGCTCGACGGTTTCAGATGAACTCGGCGCTCGGTGCATACCTCGACCCGATCGCGGACAAGCTGCTCCTGATGAGCTCTTATCTCTTTCTGGCCGTCCCCTCGTATCCCGCGGTCGTCAAGATACCCGTCTGGCTGGCCGTGCTCGTGATCTCGCGCGACATCCTCCTGATGCTCGTCGCGCTCCTTCTGATCCTCTCCGCCAACAAGCGTCGGTTCCCCCCAACGTGGCTGGGAAAAGTTGCGACGGTGACGCTCATCATCACGGTGCTCTTCGTCCTTTGCGCGAACGTCTGGAGCTGGCCGCGGCCCGTGCTTTTGATCGCCTTCGGAGCCGCGGCGACCGCGACGATCCTCTCCGGATTCGACTACGTCATCCAGCTCGCGAGGTCGCCCCAGCCGGCCGCGGAGCCGGCGTGATCCAGCTGACGCTCCTCTCCCGTCCGGGATGTCACCTCTGCGACGAGATGCGCCGCGAGGTGGATGCTCTGCTGGGCGACCGACCCCACGAGTGGAACGTCGTGGACGTGGATTCCGACGCCGACCTCGCCAGCCGCTACGGCGACTCCATCCCGGTGCTCTTCGTCAACGACCACCTTTTCGCGAAAATCCGGCT
>JBBQKV010000050.1:0-17644 GCA_038327245.1 Acidobacteriota bacterium | reverse complement strand
TGGGCGAGATCGTGTTCTGGCTCTTCTCCGAGAACTACTGAGGCGTCAGGCCGCGGGATCCGGGCGCGGGCGCTTGCGATCGCGCCGCGCCTTCGGGCCGGCAACCTGAGCCACGCGGCGCACGCCCGCCACCCACGCGCCGCGGAGGACGTCGGAGAGCAGCGAGTGCCAGTCCTCGACCTCCTCCGGACGGCACTCGTGGATGACCTCGTTTTCGGAGACGCTGGTCCCCGGGAGTCCCTCGATGCGCTGCGATTCGCGGGCTCGGGGAGCGCGGGACAGCCGCGCCGTGCAGCGGACCATTCCGCGCGAACCGCGCCCCCACGCGTTCTCGATCTTCATCCCGGTGATGCGGGGGATGAGAGAGATCAGCATGGGTCTGAAGAGAGCAAGAGCCGGGCCACGGTTCGGAGTCCGGCACCGCATCCCGCCCGCCGTTAGCCGTGGATTAACATGCAAACACCCGTGCTCGGAGATGTCCTTCCTCTCGATCGGCCTCTCGTCGTGTTCGATACCGAAACGACCGGGACCAACCCCCGCCTGGATCGAATTGTCGAGATCGCCTGCGTGAAGGTGCATCCCGACGGCCGGCAGGAGCAGTGGGTGAGGCGCTACGATCCGGGGATCCGGATTCCCGCGGCGTCGACCGCGGTCCACCGGATCACGGATCAGGACGTCGCGGGTCTGCCCCGGTTCTGCGCGAGCGCCGAGGAGCTGTCCGCGTTCCTCGAAGGCTGCGACCTCGCCGGCTACAACATGACGGGCTTCGACTTGCCGGTTCTGCGCAACGAGTTTCATCGCTGCGGAATCGTTTTCGACGTGGCGAACCGCCGTCTGGTGGACGGCCAGCGGATCTTCTTCGCCCGCGAGCCGCGCAACCTCTCCGCGGCGGCCCGCTTCTACTGCGAGATGGATCACGACGGCGCCCACGGCGCGCTCGCCGACGCGGTCATGACGCTGCGGGTCATTGTCGGCCAGCTCGGGCGGTATTCCGATCTGCCCCGCTCGGTCGGCGAGCTGCACGAGCTCTTCTGCGCCGGGATCGATCAGGACATGGATCCGGAGGGCCGTATCCGTCTCATCAACGGCGAGCCCACCATCAACTTCGGACGCCACCGCGGAAGGAGCCTGCGCGCGCTTTCGCGGGAAGAGCCCGGCGTGCTGCGCTGGATCCAGAAGGGGGACTTCTCCCGCTTCGTCAAGGAAATCGTGGCGAAGTTCCTGCCGAAGGAATCGAGCGAACCCGCCCCGAAGGCGCCGACTCCCGATCCCCGTCCGACTATCGGGAGCCTCTTCCCGCCGGAGTAGCGGACGCTACTTCTCGACCCGCTTGAACCTCAGCGTCTCGCCGCTCGCCATGTTTCGAATCCGCATCGAACCCGGCTCCGCTTCGATGGTCCACTTTCCCAACGCCCCGCGGATCGCGCGCGCGCAGGTCGAGCCGACCGTCTCTCCGTAAAAGCCGTCGCCCTTGGGCTCCATCACGAGACCGCAGGCGGCGTTCGCTTCCTCATCCGAAAACCGGGCTGCGTTCGCGGACATCGACGACACCGTCGGGTCGAAGTGGGGGATGTAGCCGAAGTACACGGACTTCCCCTGCGGCTCCAGGCGGATCAAGCCCTGCTGCCGGATGTTGGTGCCCTGGTACTTCCCGCTGACCTGGAGGTACAGGTCGTAGAGGTGGCTGGGATCGGTCGTGACCGACCGGATCGTCAGGTTGAGGTCGTTCCCGGGCGTCGAGCCCCGGAAGATCCCGGAGAGCTGCCTGGAGAGCTCGATTTCCGGGTTGAGCGACGCGGCGGGCAACGCAAGAGTCGCCGCGAGGAAAACGAGCGCCACGGTGAGGATTCGAGATGTCGATTTCATAAAACCTCCGATTTTCGAGGGTGCGAGAAGCGTTCCAGCCCGTTCCGCGGGCTTCGATCGGGCCTGCGGCTGCAAATGTCGCCGGCAGAGAGAGATACGGCTCCTACCCGAAGTCGGGCCAAGCGGAGTCGTGTCGCCGCCGTCCTCCCCGGGAGACGGAGGACTGCCACCGAGGTGACGGAGCGCAGGCCCGCGAGCGTGCGCCGCATCGCCCGATCGAAGGCCTCCCGGAGCGCCTCCTTCTCGTTGTTGGATCCGCGATAGTTCGGCCGGGAAACCTCCTCGATGGCCTCGAACTCCGTCAACGTCCGGCCGGAGGCATCGCTCACGACGACGCTCCAGTCGGCGGCGGCCTCCCAGGTGTTGCCGTCCGGGTTCGCGACGAACCGGTGGATTTCGATCTGCACCCGACCCGCCCCGGCGCCCGCGGCCGCGTCCCACTGGCAACCCGGGAAGGAGTGGCGGATCGAATCGCCCACGAGAGCCTGCATGCTCTCGGAGCCCTCCCGCTTGACCCGCCGGTCGAGCACCTCGAGCTTCCAGCCGGGAAGTCCGGCGGGACAGGCGACCGACGGATCGGGATACGTCACCGGCGCGAGACCGGTCGATCCGCAGCCGGCCGTCAGCAGAGCGAAGGCGACGACGACGCCGAGCAAAGACTTACCTGGGACTCGGACCATTGGATTTCGGCCTCCGTGAATACGCGCGGTGAAGCGCCGCCGACTCTCCGCGCAGGTCGTCGACGAGCTCGGGCGGCGAGAGCGCGACAGCGTCCCTCCCGTAGCCGAGCACGAACCGCCGGGCTTCCTTGAGCGACTCCGCGGGGAGCTCGAGAATTGCTTCTCCCTCGGGACCCGTCTCGATCTTCTGCTTCGGGTGGAACTGCATCTCGCGGATCTCCTCCGAGATCTCGGGAGAGAAACGGACGCGGAAGTGGAAAGGTTTTCCGCCTCCCACGAAAATGCCGAACGTGTTGCGGAAAAACTTCTCCGGATCGAAGTCCCGCGGGATCGCGTAGCGCATCCCGGTGGAGCGGGCGGTCTCGATTCGCGCCAGGTAGAAGTTCTTCACGATTTCGTCGGTCTCGTCGAGGGCGAGCATCATCCAGTCCCGACCCGAGACCACCAGCGAGTAGGGTTTGACGCGGCGTTCGTCACCCGGAGGTTCCCCCGGCCGATGGTACCGGATGGCCAGGCCGACTCCCCTCTGGAGGGATTCGGACACCGCCTGCCACGTCTCCTCCTTCACCGGCCGGAAGGCCGCGGCCCGCAGCGCGAGTTTCTCCATGACGATCTCGGGCCGGAGACGGACCGCGGGCGGCATGAGCTCCGCCAGCCGCTCGTAGCAGCTTTTCAGGTCGCGTCCGAGAGGCGTTCCGCCGAAGAGCGAGAGAACCTGGCCGGCGACTCCGATCGAGAAGACGTCGCGGCCGTCCACCGGGAGGAAGGGGAGGACGTAGTCCGACCGCGAATAGGAGTAGCCGTTCTGATCGCGGTCGAACTCGATCGGGGCGGCGAGCTCGTTGCGGAGATAGTCCAGATCCCGTTGGACGGTCTTCGTCGAGACGTCGAGAACGGCGGCGAGACCGGTCGCGTTCGGAGAACGGCCTTCCTTGATCTCGTGGTGGATCGTCTGGAGGCGCCGCCAGAGCGGACGGTCTTTGAAGGCGCCTTTGCGGCCCACGCCCGGATTGTGGCAGAAAATGTCGGCCCGGCGCGGCATCGATTGACGATTCCGTTCCGGCGCTGCGATCTTACGGGCGCAACTCTCTCGATTCCCATGGGTTAACGAAGCGGCGCCGGTGGCGTTGCGATTGCTATCTGGGAGAGCGTGGAAAACGAAAAAAGGGACCGCAGCCGTCGGGAAGTGGCGGGTGTTCGTGAGCGCGAGGACCTCGCCGACGCGATTCTTCGCTGGGTGCATCGGCTCCTGAACCCGCCAACACCCTCCCCGGTGACCGTGTCCAGCCGCCGCCGGGTTCGCGACCGCGTCCCGATCTAACCGCTACTTGACCAGCGGCAGGATCTCCTTCGCGGTCGCGGCCTCTGCGCCGTTGGGGTCGAGCTCCAGGTACTTCTCGAGGTGCTCGCGCGCGGCGCTCTTCTTGTTCAGGTTGAAGGACGCCATGCCCAGCCAGAAGTGCGCGATCGCGAAGTCCGGCTTCGCCGCGACGGCCTTCAGGAGCAGCGCCTCGGCATCCTTCACTTTCTTGCCGTTGTAGGCCTCGACCCCCCGGTTGTAGAGCATTTCCGGGGTGTCGGGATTGGCCTCCGCGTACTTCGCCTGCCACTCCGCCGCTGCCTTCTTGTCGCCCGACTGCGTCGCGGCATTCGACATCGTGCCGTAGAGCGGGGTGAGAGACGGATCGAGCTCCAGGGCCTTCTGCCCGTATTCGAGCGTCTTCGCCCAGTCCTTTTTCTCGTTCGCCAGCACCGCCAGCGCCTGCCAGCCCTGCGGAAGGTCCGGGTTCTTGGCGACGGCCTCGAGGAACTTCGCCTCTGCCTCCGGCTTCTTTCCGGCGGTCAGGAGATCGACCCCCTCGTTGAAGACGAGCGCCGCCTGCTCGGTCGGCGAGGGGGCCGCGGCGACGCCTGCGGGCCGAGCGGGAGATCCGGCCTCCGCGGTCGACTTCAGCTTCGCGTCCACGACGCCGATGTCTCCGACCGGAATCTTCTTGTCGGACTCGGAGGGGACGAAGCCTTCCTTTTCGAACCTCAGGTGATACGGCATCGTCGCGTCGTTCACGATCGTTCCGTACTCCCCCTTCTTGTCGGTCTTCAGGTTGACCTTGAAGATCCGAAGGTTGGGAGTCGTCAAGGTGATGGTGACGCCCTCGAGCGGATTTCCCGCCGTGTCGGTGACCTTCCCCTTCAGTCGCGCCTGGGCGCCGGCGAAGAGGATCGCGGAGAAGCCGAGTACGCCCACGGCCGTCAGAGTACGGGTCAACTTTTTCATTTCATCCTCCCGAGTCGGAGGCGCAATCGCCGTGCCGCCCGAATTGCTCCGAATTCTATGAAATCGCGCCGCTTTTGCGCGACCCCTGTGACGTTTCGTCCTCTACCGGCGACAGAAACCGGGATGCGGGGCCGTTGATTCCAGCGGCGGCTTCGGCGGGCGCTACGTCCCGGCGACCGGAGATCGGACGTCCGCCGCCTGCGGAATCGCCTCCAGGATCTCGGCCGCCAGCCGGTACTTGCCCATCGGCATGATGTGAATTCCGCGCGCGACCTGGCGGATCGCCGCGGCCAGCTCGCGCGCGATCGCGAGGCCTTCGGCTTTCTCGTGATCCGCCCCCTTTTCCGCGGCGCGGCGCATGCGGTCCTGGATCCCCTGGGGCACCACGATTCCCGGCACCTCGTTCGCGAAAAACATCGTCTGCTTGAGGGACCGGAGGGGGATCAGACCGATCACCACGGGGATAGCCTGCGCCTCTTCGCACGCCAGGAACCGGGCGAGCGACTCGACCTCGTAGACCGGCTGGGTCTGCGCAAAGCTCGCGCCCGCCTCGATCTTGGCGCGGATCTTCGAGAGCTCGACGTTCATGTCGGCCGCGGCCGGATTCGCCGCGCAACCGATAGCGAACTGGGTCGCGGACCCGATCGAGTTGCCGGCGAGGTCCGCTCCGCCGTTCAGGCTCCGGGCCATGCGGAGGAGGCCGAGGACGTCGACTTCCGAGACCTGCTTGCCCTGCGGGTAGTCGCCGATCTTCAGTGGATCGCCCCCCAGGCAGAGGAGCGCCTTCAACCCGAGGCCCGCCGCGCCGAGGAGGTCCGACTGCAGCCCGAGGACGTTGCGGTCCCGCGTCGTGATCTGCACGACGGCGTCGAGCCCGACCTCGCGCTGGATGAGCGCGGCGACTGCGATCGAGGACATGCGCAGCCGCGCCATGGGATTGTCCGTCACGTTCGCGGCGTCGACGCCGTGCGCCTTCAGGAGCCGCGCGCCCTCGATCGCGGAAGACAGGTCCACGCCCTTCGGCGGTTCGATTTCCGCGGTCACCACGAAGGTGTCCTTGTCGGCCAGCCGCCGCTTGAACCGGGACGTCTCGATCGGAGCCTCGTCCGTTCTCGGTTCCGGACTTTCGACCACGATCGAGGGCCGGACGGATGCGCTCGCGCGCTTCCTTCCCGCAATCACCCTCGCCATGGCGCGGACGTGCTCGGGGGTCGTCCCGCAGCATCCGCCGATGACCGCCGCTCCCGCTTGCGCGAAAGCCTCTGCGTACTCCCGCAGGTAGTCGGGGGACGAGAGGTACACGTTACGGCCGTGAACGATGGTGGGGTAGCCGGCGTTCGGCATCACCGACAGGGGCGTGGAGATCGCGGCGGGCAGGCGCGTGAAAACGTCGTGAGACTCCTGCGGGCCGAGCGTGCAGTTCATGCCCACGACGTCCGCACCCGCGCGCGCCAGCGTGGAGAGGGCCTGGACCGCGCCCTCGCCGAACGCCGTGCGGCCGTCGGCGAGGAACGTCATCTGGGCGAGGATCGGGACGTCGGCGGAAAGATCGCGCACGGCGTGTACGGCCTCGGCCGCCTCGAGGAGGCTGCCGAACGTCTCGAGAAGCACGAGGTCGACGTCGGATTCGAGGAGGACCCGCGCCTGCTCCGCGAAGATCTCGCGAACCTGCGTCAGCGTCAGCGTGCCGTACGGTTTCACGAGGGCGCCCAGAGGACCCATCGAACCTGCGACGAAGACCATTTCGCCGGTCGCGGCTTCGCGCGCCAGTCGAACTCCCTCGCGGTTGATCTTCTCCAGCGAGTCGGCCCACTCGTGCGTCGTCAACTTCACGCGGTTGGCGTCCCACGTGTTCGTCGTCAAGATCCGGGCTCCCGCGTCGCAGTAGTCCTCGTGGACGTCGCGCACCGCCTCGGGGTCCGAGACGTTCAGCGGCGACTTGGCCTGATCCGGCGACGCGCCCCGGGAAACGAGGAGTGTCCCCATGGCGCCGTCGGCGAGGAGAACGCCCTCTTCGATCGCCTTGCGAAAGTCCTTTTTCATGGATGCGAAAACACACTAAGCCGGCCCTGCGCGGGTGTCAAATACTCCGACACTTCCGGTCAACGTCGCGAGGCGTTAGCCTCGGGCGTCCTCGTCGAGCGGGCGTTTCTCCGGCCCTCCGAAAGGAGAAACCGGAATGCACGTGCTCTTCGCTTTCCTGCTCGCCCTCGGGTCCGCTGCACCCGACGTCGGGGGTCCCGGTGCCGAGGTCGGCCTTTCCATCTCGAGGGACTCGCAGACGTCGAGTGACCGCGTGACCCTCTGCCGCGTCCGCGCCACGAACCACGGGCCCCGGTCCTGGGCCGGGCGGTCGATCGCTTTCGAGGCGCGCGCTTTTTCCGCGGTGGCGGTCGCGCGCGAGCGCGGCCGGTTCGGGCTGGTGCTCGAACCCTACGGAACGCTCGAGACCCTGATCGGTTTCGAGGGGCGGTTCGATCGCTTCGAGGTCGTCCCGATCTCCGGCGGCCGGGAGCGCTCCCCGCGAAACAGTCGGGCGCCCGCCGGCCGGAAGGGGCGGAAGCCCAGAGGCTAAAATGCTGCCGGATGAGAATCCTCGTCGTCGGAGGAGGCGCCCGGGAGCACGCGCTCTGCTGGTCGCTCGCGAAGAGCTCCGAGGCCGGAGAGATCTACTGCGCGCCCGGCAATCCCGGCATCGCCGAGGTCGCGGATTGCCTCCCCGTCTCCTCCGGGGAAACCGTCGAGATCGCGGAATTCGCCGAGAAACTTCACATCGACCTGACGGTCGTCGGGCCCGAGGTCCCCCTCTCGCTCGGAATCGCGGACGAGTTCGCGAAGCGCGAGCTTCCGATCTTCGGTCCGAGCCGCCTCGCCGCCCAGATCGAAACCTCGAAAGTGTTCGCGAAGGAGTTCTTCGGGCGGCACGGGATCCCGACCGCCGCGGCGGAGGTGTGCAGCACCGCCGAGGAGGCGCGAGCCGCGATCGCGCGCTTCGGATACCCCGCCGTGCTCAAGGCGGACGGCCTGGCCGGCGGAAAGGGCGTCCTGACGCTGGAATCGGCGGAGGACGCGGAGAAGGCCCTGGGCCTCTTCTTCGGCGACCGGGTGTTCGGCGCGGCGGGGGACCGCGTCCTGGTCGAGCAGTTCCTGTCCGGCCACGAGGCGTCGTTCCTGGCGATCTGCGACGGCGAGGTCGCCGTGCCGCTGCCCACCGCCCGCGACTACAAGAAGGTGTACGACGGCGACCGCGGTCCGAACACCGGCGGAATGGGCGGCCACTCGCCGGCCGGCGTCCTCGACGCGGAGGGTTCTTCCCGCGTGCTCCGCGAAATCATCTGGCCCACTCTCCGCGGCCTGGCGGAGGAGGGCCGGCCGTTCCGCGGAGTCCTCTATGCCGGCCTCATGGTGACGGATCTCGGACCGAAGGTCCTGGAGTTCAACGCCCGGTTCGGCGACCCCGAGACGGAGGTCATCCTGCCGCGAATGGCATCCGACATGGGGCTAGTCCTTCGCGCGGCTACGGCCCGCGGCGAGCTGGAGAAGTTCTCACCGCTGGAGGTCAAGGAGGAAGTCTGCGCCGGCGTGGTCCTCTGCGCGGCCGGTTACCCGGGCGTCACCGTTCGCGGGAAGGTGATCACCGGACTGACCGAAGCGGCGCGCGTTCCGGGAGTCGAGCTCTTTCACGCGAACACGGAGCAGGACGGAGACCGGTTGCTCACGGCGGGAGGCCGGGTGATGGTCGCGACGGCGACCGCGCCGACGCTCGCCGAGGCGACGAGCCGCGCCTACGAGGCCGCGGACCGAATCCAGTTCGAGGGAAAGAATTACCGCCGCGACATCGGCGCCGGAGGACTCAAGCCGAATCGGGTGTAGTTCGTCGGCCTGTCATCCCGAGGAGCGAAGCGACGAGGGATCTCTCGATTTCGAGAGATCCCTCACTGCGTTCGGGATGAATTAGCGGCCGACTTCGGCCGCTAATTCAATTCCCGCAGCCGTCCGTGTCCGCGCACTTCATCTCGAAGAAAGCGCCGTCCTGCGTGTCGCCGTCCAGGATGTTGATGTAGCCCTCGATCGTGGGGCTGGTTGCGGTCGCGCCCACGACGTCGGCAAAGACGAGCATCGCGGTGACGTTGGCCGGGATCGCGGCCGCCGCCCGGACGTTGTTTATCTGCCGGACTTCTCCGGGTTGCAGGTTGGAAATCGTTACCAGGTTACCGACCCGCTGGCCGCTCGTCGCATTCCCCGTTGTCACGTCGAAGAACCCGAGCTGAACGGTCGCGTTCTGGCCGGATGATCGGATGTCGGTGTTCCGGATGCCGATGTTTGTGCGAAGTCGGCCGGCCGGCGACGCCGCGGCAAGCTGCGTGTCCCGGATCGTCCCGACGAGAGTTGCGTTCGCTGATTCAAAAAAAAGAGACGCAGGATAGGCGATCGCGACCGTCCCGGCGCCGGTCGGGTTGGGGCTGTACGTTCGCGCGAAGACGGTCCCCTCCCATCCCACGCTCGAGGGGAGGCCTTCGAACGTTACGAGGAGGGTGCCGAAGGAGCTTAGGTCCGCTCCGGGCTGCAGGATTCCCGGGAGCGTCCCCATGTACTGGACCAAATCGTCCTGATGAAAATTATCGAAGGCGAGCAGGTGAATGTTCATGGGCGCTCCCGCCGGACTGTTTGGCTCGGGCGTCCGGAAGAAGCTCGTTGTTCCGTCCCCGTTCACGCGCGTGTACGAGTACTGGAGTTTTGCGACGACCGGGGTCGCCGCCGTCCCCGCCGCCGTGTTGTTCGAAATGTCGATAGCGGTCCGGAAGAGCGCCGTTCCCACGACGCGGGTGACGACCGGGACCTCGACGGAGTAGGAGACCGCAGCCGCGGACGCCGACTCGCCCCGGATCGGCGCGCCCCGCCGGACCACGCGGGTCGGGGCAGCCGACAGGATCGAGGCCGAGAGGATCGCGCCAGCTGCAGCGAGGACGAGGGCCGAAGAGCGAATCCGACGAGCTTTCATTAGGGTTTCTCCTTGTTCCGGGACGACACCGGCGAAGACGCAAACCGTAAACCGTCCTGGACCCGGAAGCAATTCCCGGTCCACGCCGGGAAGTTACACTCTCCCGATGGCGTCTCCTTCGCGGACCGCGCACGGGGTGGCCGTCGCGCGCATCCTGACCGGCGTCATTTTCGTCGCGGAGGGCGTGTCGAAGATTCGCGGCGAATTCGTCCGGGGAGGCTTTGCCGATTCGGTTCGCGAGACCGCAGGGCACGCGTGGCCGTTCTGGGAGTCGTTTCTCCGATCCGTGGTCCTCCCGAATGCGGGCGCGTTCGGCTGGGGTTTCGCGCTCGCCGAGCTCCTCCTGGGGATTGCGCTCGTCCTGGGCTTTCTCACCCGGATCGCGGCGGTCGGCGGGATCCTCCTGATGGTCATCCTCCTTCTCGGACAGACGCACGTCGCCAAAGGGGGATGGGAGGCGTGGATCACCGCGGGTCTGACCACGAAGTTCGCGCTTCTCCTGCTCTGGCTGCTGTTCCTGACGGACGCGGGCCGCTCCTGGGGGCTCGACGCCCGTCTCCGCCGGGGGCCTCGCCGGCGCTAGAGGGCGACGGTCAGGGAGCCGCCAGGAGCCTCTGGATTTCGCGCTCCGCCGCGGCGATGGGCAGCTTGCCGGAGAAGGTCTTCACTTTCTTTCCCGACCGGTCGTAGAGAACCGAAAAGGGAAGCTCCCCGCCCCACTTCCGGTCGACGGCCTCGATGAAGTCCTGGTCGTCGCCGCCCGTCTTCCGGCGGTAGTTCGGGAACGCCGGCCGCCTCCCCGCGAGGAACTTTTCGACGGCCGCGGTCTGGCTGGCGAAGTCCGTGGAGATCCCGACGACGCGGAGTCCCGCGGCCTGGTTCCGCTGATGGAGGCGGGAAAGGTCGGGAAACTCCTCGCGACACGGAACGCACCACGTCGCCCAGAAGTTGACGAGAACGACGTGGCCCTTCTCCCGCGCGATCGCCGCGCGCAGACCGGCGGCGTCGAGCTCCCCGGCGAGCCGGGTGGACGGAGCGGCGGACACCGCGCCGGAGGCGAAAACGAAAAGGAGGAGGGCGGCTGCCCCCCTCCCAGATCTTCTCTTCATCGGAAGCAGACCGGTCCCTGTTCAGACCCTCTTGATGGAGCAGCCGAATGCCTTCGTCACGGACCGGGCGATCGGCTGGCCGGCGAGCATCGAATCGAGCGCGTTGCGCAGATCCGGCGACGTGACGGCCTTGGGGTCTTCGGAGTTCTCGTCGATCCGACCCTCGTAGCGAACCTTCCCCTGCGGGTCGACGACGTAAACGGTCGGGGTGTGCTGCGCGTCGTAGAGATCCGCAACCTTGTTCTGCGGATCTTTCATGATCGGGAACGTGTGGCCGTGCTTCTTCGCGTGCGACAGAACGGCCGCGGCGTCCTCGGCCTTGTTGCTGTTCAGCCCCACGAACAGAACTCCCCTGGACTCGTAGGCCGAAGCCATGTCGCGCATCCGGTCGTTGTAGGCGTTGGAGTAGGGACACTGCGTCGAGATGAACATGAGGACGACCGCCTTGTGGGCCTTGGCGGCGGACGAAAGCGAGAACGGCTGCCCGTCGACCGTGGTGAGCTGAAAGTCGGGAGCCGCGGCGCCGATCCCCGGAGTTTCGGCGGTCAGGGCCGAGGACGCGGCGAAGAGCAGGACGAGGGGCAGAAGCGCGCGGAACGGACGCATGAAGGTTCCTCCTGCAGGCGCCGAACGCCGGGCCGGGGAACGGTTATTCCCTTCTGGCGTGTCCCGTGTCCCGTGTCCCGTGTCCCGTGTCCCGTGTGCCGGGGGGACCGGCTAGACCGCGAACGTCGGCCGCACGACCACGGGGTCGAATTTCCAGATGTACTTGTACGCCCCGCCGAAGAACTCGATCGGAATCGTGTAGTGCGCTTCCACCGTGACGGCCGAGCGGGACCGGGTCACCGTGACGGTCTCCGGGGTCACCGGGATCTGGAGCTCCTGCGCGCGCCGGAGGACTTCGTACTTGATCTGGTCTTCGCTCTTGATCGATCCAAAGGACGCCTGCTCCTGCATGACGTCGTAAAAGCTGGAAGAGCGGATCTTGACCGGAACGACCTTGTAGAGCACGTGTCCGACCGCGGCGAGAACGACCAGCCAGAGCAGGCAGCCGATCATGCCCTTGCCGCGAATCCGGCGACTTCCCCGCATCCTGTCCCTCATGAAAGCTCCGGAAATACTACCCTACCGCGCCCGGTCTCGGCCGGCCCATCACCGGACGGGCAGAAGGGTTCGCTCCCATCGGGTCTTGCGGAAGAAGTTCAGCGCGATCGTCAGGAGTTCCTGGACCGAGCGCCGCCCGGAGGGTTCGAGCGGAAATGACCAGTAGACGAACATCGCGCGGCCCTTCAAGTTCGCGGCCGGCACCGCGCCCCAGAATCGGCTGTCGTAGGAGTTGTCGCGGTTGTCGCCGAGCGCAAAGAACGATCCGGGCGGGACCATGAAGGGATGCGCCTGGTCGCGCCGGCGATAGGAATCGGGCAGCGCCGGATCGTCCGGCCAGATCCGGTCGTCGGAGTGATAGACCTCGGGCTCCTCCAGCGGGACGCCTTCGACCGAGATCACCTTGTCGCGGATCTCGACGGTTTCGCCGGGCAGTGCGACGGTCCTCTTGATGAAGTCGCGCCGCGGGTCCTCCGGGAACTTGAACACGAGCACGTCTCCGCGTCGGACCGGCCGATACGGGAGGAGATGGTCGAAGAGGCTCGCGCCGTGCGGCGCGAAGATGAACTTGTTGACGATCAGGTGGTCGCCCACCAGGATGTTCTTCTCCATCGATGCGGTCGGCACCTGGAAGGCCTGGAAGAGGAACGTGCGCGTGAAGAGCGCGAAGATGACCGCCACCAGGATCGCTTCCGCGTACTCGCGCGCCCGAGATCGGGGCCGCGGCGCGACGTCTTCGGTCCGGTGAGATTCCGCGCCGTCCGAGGCCGCCTCCGGTCGGAGCGGAACTTCGGCGGCGACCTCCGGCGTCAGCGCACCAGCCGGAACATCCGGTTCCATCTCGTCCGGGAGAAGAAGTGGATCGCCACGTCCGCGAGCTGCCGGACCTTCGCGGCCGGTCCGTGCCAGACGTGGGAGTTCGGCTCGGCCTCGTAGGACCAGTAGAGGATCGTCGGACGGCCGAAGATGTTTTCGCGCGGGATCGAACCCCAGTACCGGCTGTCGAGCGAGTTGTCCCGGTTGTCCCCCATTCCGAACCAGTGTCCGGGGGGCACCGTGAACGGGCCGAACTGGTCGCGCCGGCGCGCCATGTCCGGAATCGCGGGGTCGTTCGGATACACCTCCGGGTCGCTGTGCTGCATGCCGGGACCGTCGGCCGGCCGGCCGTTGACGGAGAGCGCTTTGTCCCGGACGAGCAGGGTGTCGCCGGGGCCCCCGACCGCGCGCTTGACCAGGACGTTTCCGGGGTTGACGTCGTCCCCCGGCTTCTTGAAGACGATGATGTCGCCGTGGTGGACCTCCCGGTACGGGAGGAGCTTCGCCAGCGCCGGCAGGCGCGGGGCATAGGCGAACTTGTTGACGAGGAGGTGGTCGCCGACGAGGATGGTCTTCTCCATCGAGCCCGTCGGCACCTGGTACGTCTGGACCACGAAGGTCCGGACGAACAGAACGAAGATCCCGGCGACGAGGAGCGATTCGTACCACTCGCGGGCTGACGAGTGCTTGATGGGCCGGTCTCCTGCCGTATCCACGGCGGCTTCGGCGGCGCTCATTCGACCTTCAGGACCGCGAGAAACGCGTCTTGCGGGATGTCGACCCGACCGACTCTCTTCATCCGCTTCTTCCCCTCTTTCTGCTTCTCGAGGAGCTTCCGTTTGCGCGTGATGTCGCCGCCGTAGCACTTCGCGAGCACGTTCTTCCGCATCGCCGGGACCGTCTCGCGCGCGATGATCTTCGATCCGATCGCCGCCTGGATGGCGACCTCGAACATCTGCCGGGGGATGATCTCCTTCATCTTCGCCGCCAGCAACCTTCCCTTGGGGGCGGATTCTTCCCGGTGAACGATGAGGGACAGGGCGTCGACCGGCTCCCCGTTGACGAGAATGTCGAGCTTGACGAGGTCCCCCTCGCGGTACCCGTCGAACTCGTAGTCGAACGACGCGTAGCCCTTCGAGATGCTTTTCAGCTTGTCGTAGAAGTCGAGGACGACCTCGTTCAGGGGGAACTCGTACCGGAGCACGACGCGGTTGGAGGAGAGGTACTCCAGCGACTTCTGGACGCCCCGGCGCTCCTCGCACAGCTTGAGCAGCCCGCCGAGGAAGTCGTCGCGGGTGATGATCGTGGCCGCGATGTAGGGCTCCTCCACCCGTTCGATGGTGGTCGGCGGCGGCAGGTGGTTCGGGTTGACGATCTCGAGCACCTCGCCCTTCGTCGTCGTCACGCGGTAGTTGACCCCCGGAGCGGTCGTGATGAGCGCGAGATCGAACTCGCGCTCCAGCCGCTCCTGGATGATCTCCATGTGAAGGAGTCCCAGGAACCCGCACCGGAAGCCGAACCCGAGGGCGGTGGAGCTCTCCGGCTCGAACGTGAACGAGGCGTCGTTCAGGCGGAGCTTTTCCATGGCGTCCCGGAGGTTCGCGTAGTCGTCCGACTCCGTGGGGAAGAGTCCCGCGAAGACCATCGGCTTCGCCTTCGCGAAGCCGGGCAGCGGCTCGGGCGTCGGTCGGGCGAGCCCGGTGATCGTGTCGCCGATGCGCGTCGAGTGGAGATCCTTCACGTTCGCCCAGAGAAACCCGACCTCGCCCACCGACAGCTCCGGCACCGACTGCCGCGTCGGCGTGAAGATCCCGACCTCCTCGACCTCGGACTCCAGGCCCGTGCCCATCGCCCGGATCTTCTTCTTGGGCAGGAGCGTCCCTTCGAAGATCCGGACGAGCGAGGTGACCCCGCGATAGGGGTCGTACCAGGAGTCGAAGAGGAGAGCCTTCAGCGGCGCGGCGGGATCGCCTCCGGGGGGCGGAACGTCCCGCACGATCCTCTCCAGGAGCTCGTCGATCCCGATCCCCTGCTTTGCCGACGTCAGGACCGCGTCATCGGCCGGGATGCCGACGACCTGCTCGATCTGCTCCCGCACCTTCTCGGGCTCCGCCGACGGCAGATCGATCTTGTTGATGACCGGCACGATCGTCAGGTTGTTGTGTATCGCGAGATACGCGTTGGCGAGGGTCTGGGCTTCGACGCCCTGCGTCGCGTCGACCACGAGAACCGCGCCCTCGCACGCGGCGAGAGACCGGGAGACTTCGTAGGAGAAGTCGACGTGGCCCGGCGTGTCGATCAGGTTCAGGACGTACTCGTTGCCGTCTTTCGCCTTGTAGCGGAGGGTCACGGCGCGCGCCTTGATCGTGATTCCGCGCTCCTGCTCGAGCTCCATGTCGTCGAGCATCTGCTCGTGCATCTCGCGGTCGGCGACGGCCCCGCAGCGCTGAAGGATCCGGTCGGACAGAGTCGTCTTGCCGTGGTCGATGTGGGCCACGATCGAGAAGTTGCGGATGAATCGCTGGTCGGTCATGCCGCCGAGATGCTCCCCAGGGGCCAGCGGGATCTCGCGGCCACCGGCGCCGCGGGATCGTCGGCGCCCTCCCGGCGGTAGCGCAGCAATCCGGCGAACGCGATCATCGCGCCGTTGTCGGTCGTGAAGCCGCGCTCCGGCAGGAGCACCGGGACCCGGCGCTCCGTCCCCCACTCCGAGAGCGTCCGGCGCAGCTCCGAGTTCGCCGCGACGCCTCCGGAAAGGGCGAGCGTCCGGATCCCCTCGGCGCGGTGCACCGTCTCGACCCGATCGACGAGCGCCGTCACGATCGCCCTCTGGAAAGACGCGAGCAGGTCCACGAGGTCGGGAGGCAGCGTCTCGGGATCGAGCGGTCCTCCGTCCACCCCCTGCTCCTTCAACTTTCGGAGCATCGCCGTCTTCAGGCCGGAGAACGAGAAGTCGTTGGAGCCGTCGCCGGGCCGTCCCACCGGCAGCGGGTAGCGGTTCCCCTGGCCCCTCGCTGCCACGCGGTCCACGACGGGACCGCCGGGATAACCGAGGCCCGCGCGGCGCGCAACCTTGTCGAACGCCTCGCCCGGCGCGTCGTCGCGCGTCCGCGCGATCGGCACGATCCGGTCCGGTTCGACCCGCACGAACTCGGCATGGCCGCCGGAGACGACGAGCCCGTGAAACGGGAACTCGATCGGAAGCGCAGCGTCTCCGGCGCGGAGGTAAGCCGAGAAGAGGTGGCCCTCGAGGTGGTTGACGCCGACGAGGGGAACGCCGCGCGCGAACGCGAGCGCCTTTCCGGCGGACAGCCCCACGAGCAGCGCTCCGATCAGGCCGGGTCCGGCCGTCGCCGCCACGAGGTCGAGGCCGGCGACGTCCGTTCCGGCTTCGGAGAGCGCCCTCTCGAACGTCACGGGAAGATTCTCGAGGTGAGCCCTCGCCGCGATCTCGGGCACGACCCCTCCGTACGGGGCGTGCGCCGCGAGCTGCGAGGAGACCACGTTCGACAGCACGCGGCCCTCGCTGTCGAGCACGGCGACCGACGTTTCGTCGCAGGAGGTTTCGATTCCGAGGACGAGCATGAGCTTGCCGTCAGGGGAGGACGGGAAATCTCTCCTTTCGCGCGGCGTCGGCGAGCCGGTTGTCGAGGCAGACGAACGGCAGGCTTTCCGTCCGCTCGTCGCAGAAGACCAGCGCAGCGGCCAGCTGGAGGGCGTCCGCTGCGCTCAGGCGATGCGTCCCGAGCAGTCGCAGCGCTCGCGCCCGCACGCTCTCGAGCGAGGCGACCTCGATCCAGCGCCCGAGGAGAAGGCCGAACTGGGCGCGCGCGACCCGCTCGTCGTGCGGGTCCATCCCTGACCGCACGCGCCTCGACAGGGCCGAGGCGATTTCAACCTCGGTCAGACACCACACCGATTGATCGTCGTCTTCCCGGTAGACCTTCAAGGTCTCCGCCGACCCCTTTTCCTTGAGAAGCAGGGCGAGAATCGCGGAAGAGTCCCAGAACCTCATCGTCCGGTCCGGCGCTCCTCGAGAAGCGCTTCGAGCAGGCCGACTGGCTTTCGAGGTTTCACGGGATCAGGCAGCCGCGCGCCGTCGCGGATCCGCGGAGGCGTCGCGACTCCGCGGCGATACGCGTCGAGAACCCAGTCCGGGACGTCGCTTTGAAACGCGGCAATCGGCTCGATGCGCGCGATCGGAGTATCCCGGTCGTAGACGATGATCGTCTCGCCGTTTCGCACCCGGACGAGGTACTCGGAGAGCTTGTCGCGCAGCTCGGAAATTCTGGCGTTCTTCATGACGCCATTATAGCCAGATTGGCACCGGGATCAGCGCGCGCCGGCCCGGCGGCGCTCCGTCGCGTGCGCGACGGCTTCGGCGAGCGACGTCTCGTACGGCGCCCGGCAGATTCCTTCCTCGGTCACGATCGCGGCGATGTAGCGCGCGGGGGTCACGTCGAACGCGGGATGCCGGGCGCCCACTCCCGGCGGGGCGGTCGCGTGTCCGCCGAACGACAGGACCTCCGCGGGCGAGCGCTCTTCGATCGGAATTCCCGCGCCGTTCGGGCACGCCAGGTCGATCGTGCTGGTGGGCGCGGCGACGTAGAACGGGACCCCGTTTTCCTTTGCGAGCACGGCGTGCGTGTATGTCCCGATCTTGTTCGCGGTGTCGCCGTTGGCGGCGATCCGGTCCGCTCCGACGACGACCGCGGCGATCTCTCCGCGCGAGAGGTAGTGACCGCTCATTCCGTCCGTGATCACCTCGACCGGGATTCCGTCCCGGGCGAGC
>JBBQKV010000049.1:0-17859 GCA_038327245.1 Acidobacteriota bacterium | reverse complement strand
AGGTCCTCGACACCCTGGAGAAGGCAAAGGCGCGACTCCGGCAGTCCGCCGTCTAGCCCGCCGCCGCCGGAAATCCTCCGCTCGGGGCGCGTGTTAACGTTCACGCCGTGCGCAAAATCCTCGTCCTGGCGCTGCTTTTCTCGCAGTTTGCGGTTTCCCCGCTCCGCGCGGATGAAGAGACCCGGCAGCGCCTCGTCCGCTTCTTCGGCGGCTGGTACTCCTGGTACCCGAACACGATCATCCAGGTCAAGGACAGCCGCGAGGTCGAGATCGCGGGCTTCGAGACCTACCGCGTCAACCGGTTCTGCGACTCGAAGTTTCACCAGGAGTCAAACGTGGCTCTCGTCGACCACAGCCGCGACGAGGTGTTCGTGGGCGAGGTGTTCCACGACCTCGTGCGGCGGATGGCGAAGCGGCCGTTCGATCCGGCGGCCGACGTTGCCCCGATCGAAGGCTCGCTGACGGAGGCATACGGTCTCCCAGTCCAGCTCAAGCTCGATGACGGCATGGCTCGCGGGTCCTTGAGGCCGATCGGGATCACGATCCGGCACGCCGAGAACGGGTCGGTCACGATTCCGGGTTTCGTGTCGAGCGACGGCGCCTCGCTTCTCATCGGAGAATTCCAGCCGCTCTCCTCGGACGCGCAGTCCGTTCGCCGCCGCCTTCTCGCCGAAAGCCCGGCGATCCGATCGACGAAGGGGGACTTCTACGTCACGGAGTTCCTGGACTTCCAGTGCGAGCGGTGCCGGGTCCGCGCTCCCGAGATCAAGAAGGTCGTCACGGAACGGGGCGGGGCGGTCGAGGTCCGGCTTCTGCCGCTGACCAAGGTCCACGACTGGGCGTTCGCGGCCGCCGAGTACGCCGCGGCGCTCGCCGCCGTGTCTCCGGCCCTCTACGCGAAGTACGAGGACGCGCTCTTTTCCCGCGAAGGGTTGAACGCGGCGGCGGTCCGCGATCTCGCGTCCGACATCGCGGAGGCCTCGGGCGAGCGGGACAGGTTCGAGAGCGAGCTCAAAAGCGGGAGGGCACGACAGCGGGTCCTCCGCGACATCCGGCTGGCGATCCGGCTCGGCCTCTCCGGCACGCCGGCGTTCCTTCACGAAGGCAACTTCGTCTCGGGCGAGCGCGAGCTCTTCGAGGCGTACGCGAAGGAGAAGGTGCCCGCGGCACGCCCACCGGCGAACCCGGTGTCGAAGCCGGCGGCCCGGTAGAACTCTCCGCGAAATGCGTTCGAGCCGCGTCGGGGTTGTCTGCGCCCTCTCCCTCTCGTTTGCCCTCGCTGTCGCGGCGTGCCGGCGAGCGGAAAACGCAGCCGGTAGTCCCGACGCGAAGTCACCGGCGGTGGTGGCGGCCATTCCCGTGGCGGTCACGCCCGTGGAGGATGCCGATACGAGCCGCGCCCCGAGCCCCGCCGGAGGCTCCCGCGTCATCTGGCTCGGCCTGGACGGTCTCGACTGGGAGATTGTCGACCGGTTGTCGCAGGCGGGCGGGATGCCCAACTGGAAGCGCCTGGCTTCGGAGGGGTACCGCGCGGACCTCGCGGCCTTCTACCCGGTTCTCTCGCCCATTCTCTGGACGACAGCAGCGACCGGAGTCGGTCCGGACGTTCACCGGGTCCTCGACTTCCAGGAGACGGACCCGAAGTCCGGGACCAAGCTGCCCGTTTCGGGACTGTCGCGCGCGGTGCCCGCCGTGTGGAACATCGCCTCCGCCGCGGGAAAGAAGGTCGGCGTCGTCGGGTGGTGGGCGAGCCATCCCGCCGAAGAGGTCAATGGGTTCTTCGTCTCGGACCGGGCGAGCCCGCTGCTCTTCGGTGAGCTCCCGCGCGGAGGCGTCGCGTTCCCGACGTCGCTCGCTCCGGGCGTCGAGCAGATCGTGGCGCGCGACGGTGCGGTCTCGGACGCCGACCTCGGCCGCTTCCTCGACGTGCCCCCCTCGGAGATCTCGGCGGCGCGCGGCAGCGGCGCCGGAATGGAAAACCCGGTGGTCGCCCTGTCGAGGATCCTCGCCGCGACGCGCGTCAATCACCACATCGCCCGGGAACTCTACGACCGAAATCGGCCGGACCTGATGGCGCTCTACCTGGAAGGCACGGACGAGATCGGGCACGTCTTCGCCCCCTACTCCCCGCCGCGCCTCGAGTGCACCGCCGAAGATGATTTCCGGCGTTACCGCCGCGCGGTGGACGTCTATTACGGCGTCATCGATCGGATGCTCGGTCAGTGGATGCGCCGCGCGAAGGAAGACGGCGCCACGCTTCTGGTTCACTCGGACCACGGCTTCAAGTGGGGCGCGGACCGGACGTGCGCGCGTTCCTCCTTCAACTGGGCGACCGCGGCGTACTGGCACCGGATGAACGGCGTCCTGGCGGCCTGGGGGACGCGGGTGCGACCGTCGAAGACCCGGACGAAGCTCTCGATCTTCGACGTGGCGCCGACGGTGCTGGCGCTCGAGGGCATTTCCGCGGACCGCCGGATGAAGGGCCGGCCGATTGCCGACGCGTTCGTGGGCCTTGAGGCGCTTCCGAGGAAGGATCTTTTCGGCACGGTGGTCGTCCGGCGGGTTGCGGCCGGGTCGCTCTCGACCGCGGAGGCGAGCGAGTACGCCAAAAAGCTGCGGGCGCTCGGATACCTGACGGGAGGGGAGAGCCAGCCGGTCGCGCCGGCCGGCGGGGATCGGCCCGGATTGACCGAGGGAGGATGGAACAACCTGGGCGTCTATCTCCGGGAGGAGACCCACGACCTCGCGGCCGCGGAGGCCGCGCTCACCAAGTCGCTCGAGCTCCGTCCGGACTACGCGTCTCCGATCTTCAACCTGGCGATCCTCTACCGGATGAAGTCGGAGGATCCGAAGGCGCAGGAGTGGCTCTTCCGTTCGCTCGATGCCGGGCACGCGGAGCCCGAGCGAACCATCGCGGACTGGGTCGCCTACTACGAAGCGCGCGAGAAGGTGCCCGCCGCCCGCGCTCTCCTGGAGAAGGCGGTTTCCCGGTACCCGGACAACGAACCCTTCGCGCGCGAGCTCGCGCTCCTGAAATTCAAGCGGTGGCGGGATTGTCCCGGCGCCCTGGACGCGCTCTCCCGCTTCGAATCGAAGACGTCCGAGCCCGACACCCTGAACGCCCTCGCGCTCTTTCAGACCTGCCTCGGGCGCCGTCCGGAGGCGATCGCGCTCTTCGAGCGCTCTCTCGCGTTGAAACGGGACCAGCCCGCCGTGATCGAGTCGTTGAACATGGTGCGGCGGGGAAATTGATCCCGCAGAGTAGGAGAGAATTGAGTCAATGAGAATCCGAAAGAGCGCGGTCGTCCTCTTCACGGCGTTCACCCTCGGAACGATCGGGCTCGCGCCGGCGAAGGCAAAACCGAAAGCGAAGGCGAAGGTAGTCCCGGCGGCGGCGCCGGCCGCCCAGGCGGCGGACGCGGGGCTGGAGAAAAGAGTCGGGGATTTCGTCGCCCTGTATCTCCCGTGGGACCCCGAGACGCGGGTCACGGTCGAGAAGTCGCCCCTGAAGCTTCCCGGGTTCTCGGCGTGGCACACCGTCCGGACCGGACGCTACGAGTCGCTCAAGGCCGACGCGGTCGTCTTCGTTTCGAACGACCGGAAGTGGTTCTTCGAGGGCGACTCGTTTCTCAACCAGAGGCCGCAACCCCCGCGCACCGAGGCGGACATCAGCTGGGTCACGGCCCGCTACTCGGACCTGCTCCACGCGAAGGTTACCGCGCAGCTCGTCCCGTCTACCGACGCCGCCGGGATGAAGGGGATCGCGGTCGTTCTGGAATCCGGCTACGGGGCGGTGCACGTCCCCGGACACGTGTCGGCCGACGGCAGCGCGTTTCTCGCGGGGACGCTGTGGGACTTCCAGGGGGATCCGCGGGCCGAGCGGCGCCGGAAGATCGACCTCTCCGCCCAGCGCGCCTCCGGCCCCGCCGAAGCGCCCGTGACGATCGCGGAGTACGCGGACCTGGAGTGCCAGTACTGCCGGTTCCGCGGCCGGCACCTCGACAAGCTGCTCGCGGCGAACGTCGGAATCGTCAGCGTCCGCCGTCACTACAAGTTCTTTCCGCTGTGGTCCCACCACGCGTGGGCGATGAAGGCGGCGTCCGCGGCCGACTGTCTCTTCAAGCTGGCCGGCGACCCGGCCCTCCTCCGGTTCAAGGAGCTCGCCTACGGCCGCCAGGAGAGCATGTCGGTCTCGGCGGTCGACGAGCTCGCCGTCACGTCCGCGGAGGGGGAGGGGATCTCGCGGCCCGACTTCCTCGGGTGTTACCTGCGCGACGAGAGCTTCGGCCGGGTCCGGAAGGACATGGACGAGGGCTACCGCCTGGGGGTGAACTCGACGCCGACGTATTTCGTGGATGGGACGCAGATCAACTGGATCGACGACAAGGTGATGGAGGATTTTCTGCGGACGAAATTTCCGAGGATCAAGACGATCGTCTACGAAAAGTGACCGCGCGCCGCGCGCGGTCATCCCGAGCGAAGCGAGGGATCTCTCGATCTATCGATTGACCGCGGACGGCCCCGGCGTCTCCGTCTCCGTCATCGGCGGGGGCGGCGTGACCGGCAGGGCCGGCCCGATCGGCTCCGGCGTCTGCTCCCGCGCGCGCCGCGCCATTGCGATCGCGGCGAGGTGCTCGTCGAAGGTGGACGAGAACTGGTGTCCGGCGGTCGCCGGATTGGCCACGAAGTAGAGATAGTCGGTGCGTGCGGGGCTGACCGCCGCCCGGAGCGCGTCCATCCCGGGGTTGGCGATCGGGCCGGGCGGCAGGCCCTCGTGCATGTAGGTGTTGTACGGGGACTCGTAGTCGTAGTCGGACCGATGAAGGACTCCCTTCCATCGCCCGTCCCGCTTGAGCGCGTAGATGACGGTGGGATCGGCCTGGAGACGCATGCCCCGCCGGAGCCGGTTCAGGTACACGCCCGCGATCAACGGGCCCTCCGACTTCACCCCGCTCTCCCGCTCGACGATCGACGCGAGGGTCACCGCCTGGCGGGGCGTCAGGCTGAGCGCCGCCGCACGGCGCTGGAGCTCCGGCGTGAAGTGCTCGCGGAAATTCGCGACCATGCGATCCACGATCTGGCTCGCCGGGGTCGTGCGCGTCACCTCGTACGTGTCGGGAAAGAGGAAGCCTTCGAGGTCCGAGACGCCGTGGGTGAGCCCGGGCACGAGCTCGGTCTGGACCAGGGCGGCCTGGAAAGCGTCCGGCCCGCCGATCCCCTGCTTCCAGAAGAGCTCGAACGTCTCCTGGGCGGTCAGGCCCTCCGGAACGACGATCGCGTGACGGACGACGTCGCCCTTTCCCATGCGGTTGATCACCTCGTCGATCGGCATCGCGCGGCGAAAGCGGTACTCGCCCGCCTGCAGCGGAATCGGCCGCCGATGCAGCCGGTAGTAGACCTCGGCGAGCCGGGCATCCTCGACCACGCCGGCGCGGGCGAGGCGTCGGAAGATGCCGGCCGTCGACGTTCCGGGGGGGATCTCCACGATCACCTCGCCGGACCCCGATGGAACCGGGGGATTCTCCAGCCGGTATCGGAAGTAAGCCGCGACCGCGACGACCGCGACGAGCACGGCGGCGATCGCCCAGAGGGTCCGGCGCGGAGCGGTCACGGAGAGCCTCCGCGGTGGGCCAGCCAGTCCTCGAGGAGCACGGCCGCCGCCTCCGCGTCGACGCCCGCCCGCGACCGCCGCCCGCGCAGCCGCCGGGCGGCCTCGTCGGAAGTGAGCGTCTCCTCGTGGAAGAGGACCGGCAGCACGGTCTCGGTCGCCAGCTTTTCCGCGAACGATCGGATTCGCGGCGCGATTGCGCTCTCTCTTCCCTCCGGAGAGCGGGGGACTCCGACGAGGATCGTCGCGATCTCCTCGTCGCGGCAGAACCGGGCAATCTCACCCGCCGCGCCGGCGTCGCTTCGGCGGGACACCGTCCGGCGCGGGGTCGCCAGACCTCCGGGCGCATCCGCCGTCGCGAGCCCGATGCGCTTCTCCCCGAAGTCGACCGCGAGAATACGGGTCACGCCGAGAGACTAACCCGGGACGCGGAACACGGGACACGAAGGGGGGGGGATCGAAGCCGCGGCTTAGAATCGTCCCGTGAGAGAAGTCGTCATCCTGTCGGCCGCTCGGACCCCGGTGGGTTCGTTCCTGGGGAAGCTCTCCACCCTTCCGGCGCCGGTTCTGGGAGCCGCCGCGATCCGCGGGGCGCTCGAACGGGCGCAGGTTCGCCCCGACGAGATCGAACAGGTCCTCATGGGGAACGTCCTCTCGGCGGGGGTCGGCCAGGCGCCGGCCCGCCAGGCGTCGCTCGGCGCCGGCATCCCGAACTCCGTGCCCTGCGTCACGGTCTCGAAGGTCTGCGGTTCCGGGATGCGTTCCGTGATGGACGCGCGCAACGCCATCGTCGCCGGGGAGTACGAGATCGCGGTCGCCGGCGGCATGGAGTCGATGTCGAATGCGCCGTACCTCCTGGAGAGGGCCCGCAGCGGCTATCGGATGGGAAACGGGGTTCTCGTCGACTCGATGATCAAGGACGGGCTGTGGGATCCGTATAACGACCAGCACATGGGGAGTTGCGCCGAGCTCTGCGTGTCGAAGTACGCGTTCACCCGCGAGGAGCAGGACGACTTCAGCCTCGAGTCCTACCGGCGCGCCCGGGAAGCGTCCGAGTCCGGGCTTTCCGCGGAGGAGGTCGTCCCGGTCGAGGTGCCGTCGAAGAAGGGCGCGCAGGTCGTGGACCGCGACGAGGAGCCCTTCGCCGCGCCTCTCGAGAAGCTGCGGACTCTCAAGCCCGCGTTCGAGAGCGAGGGGACGGTCACCGCCGCCAATTCGTCCAAGATCAACGACGGAGCGGCCGCGCTCATCGTGTGCTCGGGGGATAGGGCCGAGGTTCGCCGCTGGAAACCGATCGCGCGCATCGTGGCGTCCGCCGGCGTGGCGCAGGCCCCGGAGTGGTTCACGACCGCGCCGGTCGGGGCCATCCAGCGCCTTCTCGAGAAGACGGGCCTGTCGGTTTCCGACATCGATCTCTTCGAGATCAACGAGGCGTTCGCGGCCGTGGCCCTCGCGGCCATTCGCGACCTCCACCTCGATCCGGCAAAGGTCAACGTGCGCGGGGGCGCGGTGGCCCTCGGGCATCCCATCGGCGCGTCCGGCGCGCGGATCCTGACGACTCTCGTTCACTCGCTCCGTCACGCGGGGAAGCGGCGGGGCATCGCCGCGATCTGCATCGGCGGGGGAGAAGCCACGGCGATGCTCGTCGAGGCGGCCTGACGGGACCGTTCGACCTGGTTCTCGGCGGCGTCCCGCGGTTCGCGGCGGAAGGTCCGTGGGCCTGGCGGGTGACCCGGCGGTTCGCCGCCCAGCTGTCGCCGCGGAGTCGTCTCGAAGTGGCCGGCCGGCGTCCGGCCGTCGGAGACGCGCGGGGCGATTCCGCGCTCGTTCTCGTCTGGGCGGACCCGGAGGCGTTTCTCGCGCCGCCCGCCGCGAAACGCCTGCTCGCGCTCCTCGAAGGGAGCGACGGGGTGGACCTCGTCCTCCCCGTCTCGAACGAGCCGTGGGCCGAGGAGGCCCGGGGCGCCCCGCCGTTCGCCTACTCGACGCCGTCGGCACTCGTCGCAGCGGCGGAGGTCGTGGCCCGGACGGATTCCGCCGCCATTCCACTTCTTCGTCCGCGGTCCCCGGTTTACGCCGTTCGCCGGTCGTCCCTCGCGAAGCTGCCGGCCGGGCTCCCGCTCGACGAGGTGCCCGAGGCGATCTGCGCGGCGGGAGGCCGCGCGCTCGCCGACCCCGGCGCCTACCTGCACCGTTACGCCGAGATGGACGCGCAGGCGCGGGGAGATCTCGCGGAGAAGGTTCCGCGGGGCGCGCGAGCTGTGCTCGACGTGGGCTGCTCGGGCGGCGCGACCGAGGAGGCGCTCCGGGGGCGCGGCGTCGCGCGGATCGTCGGGATCGAGCCGGATCCGGGGGACGCGGAGCGCGCGGCGCGGCTCTACGACCGGGTTCTCGCCTGCACGCTGGAGGAGGTCCCGGCCGGCGAGTTCGGCGCGGAGTTCGATGCCGTTCTCTTCGGCGACGTGCTCGAGCACCTGGTCGATCCGTCCGACGCGCTCGTCCGCGTGCGGCCGTGGCTCGCCCCCGGAGGCGCGGTCGTGGCGTCGGTGCCGAACGTGGGCAACTGGGCGATCGTCTCCGACCTTCTGCAGGGCCGGTTCGACTACGTCCCATACTCGATCCTTTCCGGGACGCACGTCCGCCACTTCACCCGGGCGACGGTGCGCGACCTCTTCGAAGCCTGCGGCTACGCGGTGGAATCGGTGGACACCGTCTCTCTGCCGCTCTCGCCGGAGGGAGCGGCGGGGCTCGCCCGCCTTTCGGAGTACCCCGGGGCGTCGGCGGACCTCGACGTCGCGGAGTTCCTGGTGGTGGCCAGGCCGGCGTTGTGAGCCGCTGCTATACCGACAAAAAGTATAGCGGCAGGGCCGCGATTCTCCTCCTGCTCGCCGCCGCGCCGGCGCTCGTTTCGGCGCAGACGCCCACCGGATCCACCGACCCGTTCGAGTCGCGCTTCAAGGCGAAGGCGAACTTCCAGGTCCGTTTCCGAGTCCCCGAGAAGGGCGGCGAGGTCCGTCTCACAACGAAGAATCCGGTCCACTACGAGAAGGACGTGTTCTGGGAGGGCTCGGGCGAGGTCACGATCGAGTACCAGGACGTCAAGATCACGGCGGACCGCGCGCGGTACGACTTTCCCACGAAGACCGCGACTCTCGACGGCAACGTGGTCATCGACCAGGGCCCGACGCGCCTGTCCGGAAGTCACGGCGTCTTCCGCGTCGAGGACAAGACGGGCCGCCTCGAGAACGCGACCGCGAACCTCGCGCCCGACTACCACGTGGTCGCGCAGTCGATCGAGAAGATCGGGCCCGCGACATACCGGATCGAGAAGGGGATCTTCACCTCCTGCGACCTGCCGAAACCGGAGTGGTCGTTCTACCTCTCGTCGGCGGACGTCACGCTGGACGACTACGCCCGGATGAAGAACGTCTCGTTCCGTGCGGGTCCGGTGCCCGTCCTCTTCACGCCCTGGCTCGTCTGGCCCACGAAACAGGATCGCGCCTCGGGCCTGCTCGTCCCGGGGGTCGGCTACAACAGCCGGCGCGGCGGCTACCTCGGCCTGTCCTACTACTGGGTCACGAGCCGCGCCACCGACTCCACGACGCAGCTCGACCTCTACTCGAAGGGCGCGCTCGGAGTGGGAGAGGAGTTCCGCTGGACGCCGTCACCCGAGTCCGCGGGGATCGTGCAGGCCTACGCGATCCGCGATCCGGACGCCACGGTCTGCGTCCCGCTGGAGGACGAACCGGGTCCCGGCGATGCGTGCGTCACGGTCGACGGGCGCCCCGGCGTTTTCACGCAGCGCCTGAAGACGCGGTGGAAGACGCGCCTGGATCACGTCTCGGACGACCTGCCCTTCGGCTTCCGCGGGGTTCTCTCGATCCGGGAGTATTCCGACGAGCAGTTTCTGCGCGACTTCGAGCGCGCGTTCGCTCTGTCCTCGTCGCGACAGACTCTCTCGCGCGGCTTCCTGACGAAGAACTTCGGGAACGACTCCGTGAACCTGCGCGTGGAGCGAAGCGAGACGTTCTACGGCACGAAAGTCGTCCAGGAGCGGCTGCCCTCGCTCGAGTACTCCCGGCGCACCGCGCGGATCGGCAAGTCGCCCTTCTACCTCGCGCTGGAGTCGTCGCTTTCCCGCCTCTACGTCGGCCGCGGCCGCGACCTCGCGAAGGGGGAGTACAGCCGGGCGGACTTACACCCCACGCTCTCGCTTCCCTGGAAGACGGTGCCGTGGCTGTCGCTCACCGCGAGGGGCGGCGGCCGCTGGACCGGGTACTCGGACTCCACGGACGACGCGCACACCCGGTTCGAGGGGTCGTCGTTCACGCGGACGTACGCCGAGGCGGGCGCCTCGCTCGTCGGGCCGTCCTTCTCGCGGATCTACGAGGGCGCGATCGGCCCGTTCGGCCGGTTCAAGCACATCATCGAGCCGCGCGTGGACTACGAGTACGTGTCGGAGGTTACCGACCCGCTGCGCATCCCGGTCTACGACGAGGTCGACACGTCGCTCGGCCGGAACCAGGTCCGGTACGCGATCGTGAACCGCCTCCTCGCGCGGCCCGCCGACGCGAAGTCCGGCGGCGGCGCGAACGAGATCGCGTCGCTCGAGATCGGCCAGACTCACGCGTTCACCCCGCCGCAGAACCCCGCCGGCGTGATCTCGTCGTTCGACACGCTCTCGGCGCGAACCGGCCCCCTGGAGGCCAACCTCCGCGTGGTCCCCGGCAGTTTCTTCACGTTCGACGGCCGCGTCGCATACGACCTCCACGGCCCCCAGATCACGGCCGTGTCGCTCGCGACCGCGGTGAACTGGAAAACGAACTACGTCAACGCGACGTGGTTCAGCAGCCGGCCGCTCCCCGTCGGAGGGACGGCGTCCTCCCCGACCGACCAGATCCGCCTCGCGGCGGGACTCGACGTCGGGAAGAAGTTCCGGGTGGATACTCAGCTGAATTACGACGCCCAGGCCAGCAAGCTGCTCGAGGACCGCTCGCTCGTCACGTTCAACGGGTCTTGCTACACGCTGTTCCTGGAGGTCCGCCAGTTGAGGCTTCCCCCGACCACGCGGCGCGACTACCGGCTGGTCGTGAACCTGAAAGACGTCGGGACGCTGCTCGACATGAACGGGTCTCTCGACCGCATATTCGGGGGGCAGTGAAACCTGTCATCCTGAGGAGCGAAGCGACGAAGGATCTCTTGAAGTCGAGAGATCCCTCGCTGCGCTCGGGATGACAGGGCAACGGGCTATCATCTTTATCCAATGAAAGGCCTCATCCTCTCGGGCGGCAAGGGCACCCGCCTGCGGCCTCTCACTTACACGCGCGCCAAACAGCTCGTGCCGGTCGCCAACAAGCCGGTCCTCTTCTACGGCGTGGAGGCCATCGTCGCCGCGGGGATCCGCCAGATCGGCGTCGTGGTGGGAGAGACGAAATCGGAGATCCAGGCGGCGCTCGGGGACGGCTCTCGTTTCGGTGCCGAGATCACCTACATCGAGCAGGACGAGCCGAGCGGCCTCGCGCACGCGGTGCTCATCTCCGAGGCGTTCCTGAAGGGGGAGCCCTTCGTCATGTACCTCGGGGACAACCTGATCGCCGACGGGATCGCCTCGCTCGTGGAGGACTACCGCCGGATCGGTTGCAACGCCCAGATCCTGCTGGCCCGGGTGCAGAACCCCGAGCAGTTCGGCGTGGCGGAGCTCTCCGGGGGCACGGTCGTGCGCCTGACCGAGAAGCCGAAGGAGCCGCGCTCCGATCTTGCGCTCGTCGGCGTCTACATGTTCGACGACACGATCTTCGACGCCGTGAAGGGCATCCGGCCGAGCCCCCGAAACGAGCTCGAGATCACCGACGCGATCCAGTGGTTGATCGACCACGGCCGGAGCGTCCACCCGCACATCGTCTCGGGCTGGTGGAAAGACACCGGCAAGGTCGAGGACATGCTGGAGGCGAACCGGATCATCCTCGACACCTTCACGGCGCGCGGCGTCGAGAACCTGGACGAGGGCTCGCGGGTCGAGGGAAAGGTTGTCATCGAGCCGGGCGCGCGAATCTTCGCGAGCACGATCCGGGGGCCCGCGATCATCGGGGAAGGGACCGAGATCCGCGGAGCCTTCGTGGGACCGTACACGTCGATCGGGCCGGGCTGCCGGGTCGAGCGGTGCGAGATCGAGAACTCGATCGTCCTCGAGGGTTCTGCGCTCGAGAGGATCCCGGGCCGCATCGCCGATTCCCTGATCGGCAAGAACGTTCGGATCCACCCGGGCGCCGAGCGCCCGCGAGTGCACCGATTCCTCGTCAGCGACAACTCCGAGATCGGGATCCTGTGAAGATCCTGGTCACCGGCGGCTGCGGGTTCATCGGATCGAACTTCGTCCGCTGGCTCTTCGAGCAGCGGGGCGAGCGCGTCTCGGTCGTCAACCTCGACAAGCTCACGTATGCCGCCAATCCGGCGAACCTGGCCGACGTCGCGGACCTCCCGAACTACCGGTTCCTGCAGGGCGACATCGTGGATCCCGACGCGGTCCGCGTTGCGATGGATGGCTGCGAAGCCGTGGTCAACTTCGCGGCGGAGACGCACGTGGACCGCTCCCTCCTGGGAGACGCGTCTTTCATCGAGACCGACGTGCGGGGCGTGTTCGTCCTCCTCGAGGAGGCGCGCCGGCAGGGCGTCCGCCGGTTCATCCAGATCTCGACCGACGAGGTCTACGGCTCGATTGCGGAGGGCTCGTTTCACGAGGAGTCTCCGCTCCACCCGCGAAACCCGTACGCTGCCTCCAAGGCCGGCGGCGACCGGCTGGCGTACTCGTACTTCGCGTCCTACGGGCTGCCCGTCATCGTCACGCGCGCCTCCAACAACTACGGGCCTTACCAGTACCCGGAGAAGCTCATCCCGCTCTTCGTGACGAACGCGATCGACGGCCATCCGCTCCCGCTTTACGGCGACGGCCGCAACGTCCGCGACTGGCTGTACGTGCGAGACCACGCGGCCGCGATCGACTTCCTGCTCGACGCCGGCGTGCCCGGCGAGACTTACAACATCGCGGGGGGAAACGAGGCCGAGAACATCGACATCACGCGGAAGGTCCTCGCGCTCCTCGGCCGGCCCGAGAGCCTCATTCGCTTCGTCGACGACCGCCCCGGACACGATCGCCGCTACTCGCTCGACGCCGGAAAGCTCGCCCGTCTCGGTTTCCGGTCCTCGACGCCCTTCGAGGACGGCCTGGAGGAAACCGTCCGCTGGTACCGGCAACGCGAGGACTGGTGGCGACCGGTCAAGGAGCGGGACGCCGCGTACCGGGAGTTCTACCGGACGCAGTACGGTGACCGGCTGGCGACGTCGTCGGCGACCGCGAAACCGCCGGGATAGCTCCGCTTGAGCCCGGAGGCCGTCGCCGCCCCCGTCGAAGTCGAGCCGGCCGTCCTCGCCGCGCCCCGGCCCATGCCGGAGGAGCGGCCCCGCGTTCTCATCACGGGCGCCTCGGGGATGCTGGGATCGGACCTCGCTCCCGCGCTCGCCGGCGGCGGGTTCGAGGTCGCGCCGCGGCCGCGCTCCGACCTGGACGTCACGAGCGCGGAAGAAATCGGTCGTGCTTTCCGGGACGTCCGCCCGCAGTTCGTCGTGAACTGCGCGGCTTTCACGCGCGTCGACGCCTGCGAGACGGACCCCGCCTCCTTCGCGGTCAACGCGGACGCCGTGGCTCTGCTGGCCGCCGCGTGCGAGCGATACTCCGCGCGCCTCGTGCAGATCTCGACCGACTTCGTCTTCGACGGCGCGAAGGGCTCTCCCTACACGGAGGCGGACGAGCCGGCGCCGCTCTCGGCCTACGGCCGGGGGAAACGCGCCGGCGAAGAGGCTGCGCTTCGATCGCCGGGCGCGCTCGTGGTTCGCGCGTCCTGGCTCTTCGGCCGGGGCGGCTGGAACTTCGTGGAGGCGATCCTCCGGCAGGCCGACGAGGGGAAGGCGGAAATCCCGGTGGTGGACGACCAGAGGGGTCGACCCACGGCGACGGCGGATCTCGCGCAGGGAATCCTCGCGCTGCTCGTGGCCGGCGCGACCGGGATCTTTCACTTCGCCAACCGCGGAGAGGTGACGTGGTTCGAGTACGCGACCGAGGTCCTGCTCCTCGCGGGTCACGACGGCTCGCGCCTCACTCCCACGACGACCGCGGCGCTCGGCCGGCCCGCGGCGCGGCCGCTCTACTCGGTCCTCGACACGTCGAAGTACGAGGGCGTGACCGGCCGGACCATCCGCCACTTCCGGGAGCCCCTCGTCGAGTACCTGGCCCATCGCGCGCGTCCGGACGCCTGAACGCCCGTGCTGGCAGACCGCAACCCCATCACGCCCGGGGAGTGGAAGCGAAAGGCCGTGCACGCGGCCACGGGACTCTTTGCGCTGACGTTCCGCTGGCTCGACTGGAGGCTGGCGGCGATCGTCGCGGCCGCCGCTCTTCTCTTCAACCTCTTCCTGATGCCGCGGGTGGGGCGGGAGCTCTACCGGGACGCCTCGCGAAGGCGGGACCCCGGCATCGTCGCGTATCCCGCGATGGTCCTCGCGCTCGTGGTCCTCCTGCGCGACCACTACCTGCCGGTTGCCGCGGCAGTGTGGGCGATGATGGCGTTCGGCGATCCGGCCGCGGCGATCGCGGGAGACCTGCTCGGCGGCCCTCGTCTCCCCTGGAACCGGGGGAAGCGCTGGATCGGTCTCGCCGCGAACTGGGCAGCCGGGTCGACCGCGTCGATTGGCGTCTTCCGGTTCGTTTCGGCGCGCCCGCTCGAGCTCGGCGCGGTGGTGCTGCTCCTGGTCGGCTCGGCCGTGTACGCCTTCCTCGAGTCGGTCCGGGCCGGCATCGACGACAACCTCGTCGCCGCCATCCCGAGCGCCCTCGTGATGATCCAGCTGGGCCGCTGGCCAGAAGCGCCCCTCGCTCCCTTCCAGGCCGGAGCCGGCGGCCGCCTGGCGACGGCGCTCGCGGTGAACGTCGCCGCCGCCCTCGTGACCGGGTTCGCCGGCCTCGTCGCCCCTTCGGGAGCGGTCGCCGGCGCGGTCGCGGGATTCCTGGTGCTCGCCTACGGCGGATGGGCGGCATACGCGCTGCTGTGGCTCTTCTTCGCGACCGCCACCGCCGCGACGAAGTGGGGTTACGTCGCCAAGCGCGACGCCGGAGTGGCGCAGACGAACCGCGGCCGTCGGGGCGCGGCCCACGTGGCCGCGAACTGCCTCGTGCCCGTGGCGTTCCTCGTCCTCGGAGCGCCGGCCGCCGCTTTCGCCGGGGCGCTCGCCGCGGCCCTCGCGGACACGCTGGGAACCGAGGTCGGTACTCTGTTCGGTCGAAATCCGCGATCTCCGCTGACGCTCGCGCGGCTCGCTCCGGGCACTCCCGGTGCGATTTCCGGGGCGGGAACCGCAGCCTCGTTCGCCGGCGCGGCCGCGATTGCCGTCGCGGCGTGGCTCTTCGGATGGGCGCCTCGCGGGGTCGTCGTCGCGGTCCTGGCCGGCGGGTTCCTCGGCGCCATGGCGGAGAGCCTGCTCGCGGATCTCGGGCGCCGCCTCGGGTTCCGCCCGGACCACGAGTTCGCGAACGCCTTCAACACCTTCGCCGGCGGATTGATCGCGCTCGAGATCGCGCTGTCGCTCGAAAGGGGCGCCATCTACTGGCCGGTGGCCGCCGGATGAAGCACTGGCTGCGGCTCGCCCGGCCTTTCACGCTCTTCCCGCCGCTGCTCGGAATCCTCTCCGGGGCGGTCTGCGCGTTCGGGTCGGCCCACAACCCCGATCCGTCGCGGCGGATCACGTGGCCGATCGTCCTGACCGTCGCGATCGGCTCGCTGTGCGCCTCCACGATGAACGCCGCGTCGAACATCGTGAACCAGATCGCCGACCTCGAGATCGACCGCCGGAACAAGCCGGAGCGCCCCCTCGTCACGGGCGAGATCGCCATCGGGAACGCGTGGATCGTCGCGGCGGTCCTCTACGTCCTCGCGATCCTTCCGACGTGGCTCGTGGTGCCCTATCCCTACCGCTCGTTCGCCGAGCGGCTCGCGGCGCCCGTTCACTTCCACGCCGCTTTCTTCATCTACTCGATCGGGGCGCTCGCGACCTTCATCTATTCATTTCCGGCGTTCGGGCGGTCCAAGCGGCACTGGTTCTGGGCCAACTTCACGATCGCCGTGACGCGCGGCGGACTGCTGAAGGTCGCGGGCTGGTCCTTCGTGGCCTCGGTGGCCATCGGCGAGCCGTGGGCTCTCGGCGGGGTCTTCGCGCTGTTTCTCCTGGGAGCCACGTCGACCAAGGACTTCTCGGACATGGTCGGCGATCGCGAGCACGGCGTCGTCACGCTTCCGATCCGCTTCGGGGTGGCGCGCGCCGCCCGGCTGATGGCGCCGTTCTTCGTGCTTCCCTGGCTTGCGGTCCCGATCCTGGCCCGGATCCCCGACCAGCCCGGCGGTTATCTCCTCACCGGAAACCGGACGCTGCTGACCGTGCTCGGCCTGGGGCTCGCGGCGTGGGGCGCGTACACAGCGCGTCTCCTGCTCGCGAACCCGGACGAGCTCGCGCGCACCGAGAACCATCCCGCGTGGACGCACATGTATCTCCTGCTGATGTCCGCGCAGGTCGGGTTCGCCGTAGCGTATCTGGTGGGGTCAGGTCTTCACTGATCACCGAATTACTGAAAAAGCAAAACTGGCCTTGCCATCTTCGCGAAGCGAAGTGGCAAGTGGAGACCTGACCCCGAAAGTGGCAAGTGGAGACCTGACCCCGAAAGTGGCACGAAGCGAAGTGGCAAGTGGAGACCTGACCCCGAAAGTGGCAAGTGGAGACCTGACCCCCTACAATCGCGATCATGGAAGGCGCGGCTCCCGCCGAGAACGTCGCACCGGACCCGGACGAATCCCGCGTCCGCTGGCGCGGGCTGGCCCTCGTCTTCGACGAGCCCACTCTCAATCGCCTCGTCGCGAGGCTGACGGACCGGATCCCCGACCTCCAGGACCTCGAGATCCACGTCCTGCCGGGTGAGCTCTCGGCCACGGTCGTGCTGCATCGCTTCGGGGTCGCTCTTTCGGCGAAGGCGACGCTCTCCCAGCTGCGGCTGAAGGACGGCTTCCTCGCCTTCGTGCTGGACAAAGTCCAGGCTCTGTCGTTCATCCCGATCCCCGACCAGCTTCTCTCCTACGTCGTCCAGAAGGCGCCGCGGGGACTGCTCACCTACTACCCCGAGGACCGCATCATGGTCGTCAACCTGGCCCCGTGGATGCCGCCGGGCATCGACCTGTCTCTCGAACGGACCGTATTCGAAGAGGGCGCGCTGACGCTCGAGTTCGGCGACGGCTCTTTCGATATCAGCCAGTTCCTCGAGTAACCGAGAAGGGCGCGCTCCGGCGCATTGAGAAGACTCCTCCTCGCGCTCCTCGGTCTCGCGGCGGTGCTGCTCGCCGCGCTCCTCGTCCTCGTCGCTTCGACCTCCCCTCGCCGGAGCGGCACCGTGAAGGTCGCCGGACTCTCCGCGCCGCTGACGATCGAAACCGATTCCCACGGCGTCCCGACGATCCGGGCGAAGAGCGGGACCGACGCGCTCTTCGGGCTCGGTTACGCGCACGCCCGCGACCGCCTCTGGCAGATGGAGTACCAGCGGCGGATCGGCGCCGGACGGCTCGCGGAAATCCTGGGCCCCGGAGTGGTCGACACGGACCGCTTCCTCCGAACGATCGGCTTCCGGCGCGCCGCGGAGTCGGCGTGGAAGAGTCTCTCGGCGCCGGCGCGGGAGAAGGTCGAGGCGTACGTGCGCGGGCTCAACGCGTTTCTCGCGTCGTCTTCGGCCCGTCCGATCGAGTTCCGCATCCTGCGGTTCGCGCCCGCGCCCTTCGACCCCGTTGACGCCCTGGTGTGGGCGAAGCTCATGGCGTGGGACCTGGGAGGCAACGCGCGAGACGAGATCCGCCGGACCCGTTTGGCCGCGGCGGTGGGGGAGGAGAGAGCTACAGAGCTGCTTCCCCCGGTCCCGGAGACGCCGACGATCCTGGAAGACGGCGAGTGGGAAATCCCCTCGCCGTCACGCGCGCTCTTTCGTGTCCCGTGTCCCGTGTCCCGTATCCCGGCTCCTCTCTGGACGTGCCTCGACGACGCTTTCGCCCGCGCCGGCGCCCGCGATCCCGACGACGCCGGTCTCGGCAGCAACTCCTGGGTCGTCGCGGGCTCGCGAACGACGACGGGAAAGCCCATCCTCGCGAACGATCCGCACCTCGGTCTGCGCA